>JAQVMQ010000041.1 GCA_028703535.1 Candidatus Omnitrophota bacterium
GTAATAAAAATCCAAAATATGAGTATATTATAAATTTGTTATATGTTCCCATATTTTATTAATTTCAGACAACACTTCAAAAAAATCTTCCTTTATCATTGTTTCCATGTCTTCATATTTTTCTAGCAATTTTTTATTATCAATTTTTTGAATATTTTCTAGAATTTCAGCCCAATCTCTCAAAGAATAGTTGTCAATTATTTCTTTGCGAGGAAACATATTGTTGATTTGGATTAGAAAAATTTTTAAATACAAAAGATAAATGATTAAGTATTGTATAATGAAGCATCATTATTCTTTTTTCATCAAAGTGGATATTGGCTTTAGCCATTATATTAATAGGACGCTTTGTTCTCGGTACTACAAAAGAAATCCAGAATTTCTCATAGTTAGGGAAATAATTTTTGATAAATAAATTCCAAGTCTCTTTTTCTAAGGCATCACCATCTTTTTCTAGAATAAAACCCATAGCTTATTCACTCCTTACTTAGTTCTATAGCTTATAACTTACGACTTACAGCTTAGTTAGGTCTCTTTCCTAACTTTGTCTATGACTTATGGCTTAAAGGTTACAACTTATAGCTTTTTCACGTATCTTTAAATCAATAACAACTAGCGACTATAAACTAACGACTATCGACTATTAAGGAATCCGCATTTTTCCGAAAGCTTGATTGAACAAAACGTTCCGCACATAGAACACGCGTTACCTGAAATTTTACCTTCAACTTTTCTGTATCTTCTGGCTTTCTCAGGATCGATAGTCAGCGGATACAATTTTTCCCACTGTCGCCTGGCTCTATATTGAGAAAGTTTACGGTTACGCTCCCAATCATCTTTGAAATTCAAAAGATTGAACGAATGCGCGGCTATCTTTGAAGCCATTACACCATCTTTAATATCTTCTACTGTCGGCAGTCTTAAATGTTCAGCAGGTGTAACAACACATAAAAAATTCGCACCCGCCATAGCAGCAATAGCACCACCTATAGCAGAACCTATATGATCATACCCAGCAGCAATATCTGTAGGTAGCGGCCCTAAGATGTAAAACGGCGCGCCATAACATAATTTTTTCTGCATACGCATATTTTTAGCTATTTCGTCAAGCCGTATATGACCAGGACCTTCGACAATAGCCTGTACACCTTTTTTTCGGCAGCGTTTGACCAACTCTCCTAAAACACGCAACTCACCTATTTGAAGGTCATCGGTAGAATCAGCAATAGCGCCCGGCCGTAACGCATCGCCAAGGCTCATTGTTACATTGTATTGTTTCATTATTTCCAATATCTTATCAAAATTCTCATAAAACAAGTTCTCAAGCTTATTTACATACATCCATCTGGCAAGAATTGCACCGCCCCTGCTTACTATTCCTCCTACACGTTTATTTTTACGTATATATTTTACCGCGTTTTGAAGTATACCCGCGTGTATGGTGAAAAAATCCACACCGTCTTTTGCTTGTTTGATTAAAACATCCAATATATCGTCGATCGTCATTTTTTCTATATTGCCTTTACGCCGTTCTACCTCTGAAGCTATTTCATAAAGAGGTACCGTCCCTAACGGTACACTTGAGAATCGCATAAGGTCATTGCGTATTTTACGGAGATTACCGCCGACACTTAAATCCATAACAGCGTCACTGCCTGAATCTATCGCAGTTTGAAGTTTCTTTTTTTCATTCTCGAATTTTAAATTTTCTGTTGATGTCCCGAGGTTAGTATTGATCTTCACTTTAAGGCCGGTGCCCACTGCACATGGTGAAGTTAAGTCTTTATTCGTGTTTGCCAACACTGCTATTGTACCGTTTTTAACACCATTTTCTATAAGCGAAAACGGTACTTGTTCAAGTTTAGCAATTTTTTTTAAAAAGTTTTTGTTATACATTGTTTGATCTTCTCCGTTTGTCTAAAAATACTTGACGCTTCAATAATAGCTCTGCAAACAACGATATTTGTTATACCGTTATTAATCAAATTCGTCAAATTATTTAAATTTATATTACCTATAACAAAATACGGCCTATCCATATTTTTAATGATTTTTTTTAATCCGCTGACGCCTAACGGTTTAAGATCGGGTTTAAGCTCAGATAAATCGTATGGGCCTATTCCCCAATAATCTGTGTCTTCGGCGTTGAACATTGCAAGTTCCTTAAGTGAATGGACTGTTTTACCTATTAGTGCTTTTTTACCCAATATTATGCGTGCAGTTTTGACATCTATATCATTTCTTCCTAAATGAACACCATCCGCGCAAGATGCCTTGGCAATATCAGCACGGTTATTTATTAATAATATTTTATCGAAGGATGAAATAGCTTTTTTTAAAACAACCGCCGTTTTTATTAACTCAGAATCATGCCCGCCGTTAAATCTGAACTGTATGATGTCCGCGCCTGCTTCACATGCAGCTTTAGCCGTTTTGACCGGGTCTTTTCCGTTTCTTAACAGCACTTCTCTGTCGAGGATTAAATACAGCAGCCCACCGTGATAAAACTTTTTTCTCAAATGTATAGGTATCATATCTGGCCTTTTTCAGTAAATCAACTTTTGTAACATCAACTATTTTAAAACACTCCTCAAGTACTCTCAAAGATTCTTTAGCTCTCTGTAAGTTCGAAAAAAAGATATCAGCAACATTCGCGCGTGACATTTCCAAATTGTCGGTAGCTCTGCCGAGGTCATACCGCGAATTACGGGTCATTATAGCGTTTTTTATTATTTTTGATTTTGATATATCATCAAGCGCATGACGTAATTTACGTATATCACGCCGAACTAAATCGTCACGATATAAAAACCTGAAAAGGTCTTCAACAACGCGCATACCTTCTTTGCAACGGTTAAAGTTAGCGTCAATTATACTTAAAAGTCCTTTATCCATAGACATTAAGTATCTTGTTTATTATCGAAGTAGTAGAAAAACCCTCTTTAAGACTTACGCTTACAACATCTTTGACCAGATCCGATCCGATGATATCTTCTTTCTTCCAGTCACCGCCTTTAACTAAATAATCCGGTTTGATTGCCTTAATAGTTTCGTACGGAGTATCGTCATCAAAAAATACTATATAATCTACCATGTCCAAAGCTTCTATAACTTCCGCACGTGCTGATTGTTCAATAATAGGACGTTTATTACCTTTTATAGACTGTATCGAAATATCGGAGTTAAGTCCTACTACTAAAACATCACCTTTAGCCTTAGCTTCACGGAAGACTTTTATATGCCCCGCATGTATAATATCAAAACATCCGTTAGTAAAGACTATTTTTTTACCTATAGTTTTAAGGTTATCTATCTCCTGGATTAATTCTATAAGCGGTTTTATTTTATTCATAATTTATCATCAAATAGTTCAGATTCTACAATTTCACAAATTATATGTCCGGCAAGTATATGCATCTCCTGAACGTACGAAGTCTCATTCAAAGGTATGAGCATATCCATATCAACCATGTTTTTTAACGCACCTCCGTCTTTACCGAGAAACCCGACGGTAGTAATATTTTTGGATTTAGCCGCTTTTATTCCTTCAATAACATTCGCTGAATTACCGGAAGTTGATAAACCGAAGACTATATCATTTGAAGTGGCAAGTGCCTCGATCTGTCTTCTGAATACTTGATCATAGCCATAATCGTTACCTATCGCAGTAAGGATAGACGTGTCGGTCGTCAAAGCAATAGCCGCTAATGGCTTACGTTCCCGCCGGAAACGTCCTACAAATTCCGCTGCTAAGTGCTGTGCATCAGCCGCAGAGCCGCCGTTACCCATAAAAAAAAGTTTACCGCCGTTATTTAACGAAAAAATCACTTTTTCACATATCTTTTCGATAACTTCGATATTGTCATTTAATAAATTTATAGCATCCTGATGAGCGTTAATGTAATTTTTTATTTTATGTGTCATTAACAAACTCCTTTAAATATTTTTTCAAGTACTCTAAGCCCTTTATCAAGATCCGCTTTATTTATGTTTAGTGAAGGTAAAAGCCGTACAACATCACCCTGTACTACGTTTATGATGACATTATCCTCAAGAGATTGATCAAAAACAAAACGTGCATCGATGTTGAGTTTTATACCCTGCATAAGTCCCAGTCCTCTGACTTCTTCTATTACCGGATATTTATTTTTCCAAGATTTGAATGTATCCGAAAGATACTTACCTAGAGAGACAACATTATCTATTATTTTTTCTTCTTTTATTATCTTAAGTGTTTCCAAAACGGCAGAACAGACTATAGGCGAACCGCCGAAAGTAGACGCATGCAATCCCGGATGAATAATATCTGCAATCTTTTTATTTACTACTATCGCGCCGACAGGCATTCCTGCTCCTAATCCTTTAGATAAAGTCATGATGTCAGGTGTTATGCCGTAATGTTTAAACGCAAAAAGTTTGCCTGTTCGGCCCATACCTGTCTGAACTTCATCTACTATGAAAAGAATATCGTGCTTTTTACAATAAGCATAAAGCTCTTGGACATAATCCTTATTCGAGACATTAACTCCGCCTTCACCCTGTACAAGTTCAAGAATGACTGAAACGGTATTTGACGAAACATTTTTCTTGAAATCAGCAAAATCATTAAGGTTGCTCACTTTTACGCCCGGCCATAACGGTTTGAAAACATCGTTATATTTTGACTGACCGGTAATAGACATGGCACCCGTTGTCCGTCCGTGGAAAGAGCTTGCCATTGTTATTATTTCATGCCGTTTGCCCCGTCCATAAAGGCGGCTTAATTTTATAGCACCTTCGTTTGATTCAGCGCCTGAATTAGAAAAAAATACTTTCGCAGGAAAAGATGCTTTGACCAGTTCTTCGGCAGCCAATATCTGTTTTTCCTGAAAAAGATTATTAGGGACATGAATAAGCTGTTTAACCTGCTGTGAGACTATTTTTGTTATGCGCGGATGACAATGACCTAATATAGAGACACCCCATCCTGACATCAAGTCCAGATATTTATCTCCGTTATCGCTCCAAAGATAACTGCCTTTGCCTTTAACAAAAACCGGCCCTATCCGGTTATACGTATTAAGTGAATACTTCTTGTATAATGATTTAATGTCCATTTTTCATCCGTTATTTAACAATTTCTGTACCGACACCTTTATTTGTAAATATCTCAAGTAATAGCGCATGCATTATCTTAGCATCAATGATATGCGCCTTTCCTACACCTTCCGCTATCGCCTGCACACCAGCTTTGACTTTAGGTATCATCCCCCCGCTTATTATCCCTTCTTTAAGAAGGTCTTCGACTTCACTTACATGTAAAGACGGTAAGAGTGACTTTGTATCGTCTTTCGCGCGCATTATACCGACTACGTTAGTCAATAACACAAGTTTTTGCGCCTTAAGTTTTGTCGCAAGATAAAACGCGACATCATCGGCGTTTATATTATAGACTGTCCCGTCAGACCCTATGCCCATAGGCGTAATCACCGGAATACTTGTTTTCATAACTTCTTTAAGTTTATGCTCATCAAAATTTATAATATCACCCACATATCCCAAATCTTTTTGTGTATCTTTCTTAACAGCATTTATAAGTTTATCACTGCGTTTAAAACCTTGCGCTAACGCGCCATGACAATTTATCTCATCTACTATCATATCATTAAGTTTATTTAGTTCGTCTTCTACGATATTAAGAGTAATCTCATCAGTAACACGCATGCCGTCGATAAACTCACTTTTGATATTAAGCTGTTTAAGCCTTTCGCTTATATTCGGACCGCCGCCGTGTACAAGTATAGGCCTGATACCGGTATACCTTAAAAAAGCTATATCTTCCAAAACCGACTTTCTTACGCGTTCTTCACCTAAAATAGAACCGCCGTACTTAATAACAAAAACTGTTTTATGAAATGTTTTTATATAAGGCAGTGCTTCGATCAGCACATCAGCCTTTCTTATTGCTTCCTGGACCATATTGTTATATATCTCCTTTTAGTTATAATTAGCATTTATTGCTATATATTCTTTAGTTAAATCACATGTGTAGACAAGTTTGGAATCTGCTCCATTATGTAAATCTACTTCTATCAATACATCTTTGGTAGTCAATCCGGATATTTTTATGTCATCCGGACCTGAGACTTTTATTCTTGCCTGACCAAGTGCCGCGACAATACGTCCCCAATTATTTTGCTGTCCGTGTATCGCCGTTTTTACAAGATCGGAGCATGCAACAGCCATCGCCGCTTTTTTTGCGATAGCCTTTGTCTTTGCGCCTTTGACAGATACAGTAATAAACTTCTGTGCACCTTCTGAATCTTCAATAAGCTTTTTTGCTAATATTAAACATACTTCATTAACTGCAGTTTTTATTTTATTTTCTTCGTCTTTTGCAATAGATATTTTATTACTTGAAAGTAGAAAAACCGTATCGTTAGTACTCATACACCCATCAACAGAAATTGAGTTAAAACTGTCCTCAACCGCATCCGTTAATATAGATTTTAACTTCATTTTAGTTAATTTAGCATCAATAAGTATAAAACCAAGCATAGTAGCCATATCAGGCTTTATCATACCAACACCTTTGGCTATACCTAACACGTTTATTTCACCGTTTTTTACTTTAACTTTTGTATACGCGATTTTATTTACAGTATCGGTTGTCATTATACTATCGGCAAAATCCGTGATAGCAACGGGATGCAAAGCATACGCTTTTTCCACTAACAACGGTAATTGCTCAAGAACTGTCTGTTTAGGTAAAGGTTTTCCGATCATACCGGTAGACGCCATAAGAATGTTAGATGCCTCAACACCTGTAAGTTCGGCAACAGAATCAAGTATAACCATATTTTCTTTAATACAGTTTTTTGTTTCACCCCAGAAACAGTTAGCGTTACCGCTATTAGCCAAGATCGCTTTTATCGGATTAACAATGTGTTTTTTGCTTATCGTTACGGGATACGCGACATTGACACTTTTAGTAAATACACCCGTGGCGACGGCCATATCTTCGGCAATAATGATGCCAATATCGGGTTTATCTTTTTTTATACCGCAATTCATCCCTGCCATATAAAAACCTTTAGGTATTCTCATAATAATCCTTCTGTCTGCGAATAACCGCACATTATATTCATATTTTGCACAGCAGTTCCCGCGGCACCTTTAATAAGGTTATCTATACACGACACTACTAAGCCGGTTTTACCGTCGTCGGATACAGCAAAACCTATATCACAAAAATTAGTGTTAACGACATTCTTTAATGACGGCATGCCGTCTAATATTCTTACAAACGGTTTATTTTTATAAAATTTTTTGTAAATATTTTTTATATTCAAGGCTGTCGTTTTATTTTTAAACTTAACATATATATTAGCGTATATCCCTGCGTCAACTCCTATAACTTGCGGAACAAAATTTAAATTAATATCTTTACCAGTCGTCTCTTTCAAAACAGCCGTCATTTCCGGAACATGCTGATGCAGAAAAGGTTTATATGCCCAAATATTATTAGCAATATTGGAATAATGATTTGTCAGTGATGCTTTCCGCCCGGCTCCTGTTATAGAGGATTTAGCATCTACAATAATATCCGTTTCAATAAGTTTATTCTTAAACATCGGATAAACACCCAGCGTAACAGCTGTTGGATAACAGCCAGGGTTAGCGATAACATCCGCCTTAGCTATTTTTTCTTCATACCCGCATAGTTCAGGCATCCCGTAAACTGCTGTATTTAAGTTCTTTTTATCCGTATGTTCCGCTTTGTAATATTTTTTGTAAATCTTAGTATCTTTAAGCCTGTAATCAGCCGATAAATCGATAATCTTCTTACCTTGAGATATCAGATAAGGCACAAACCCGAACGATACAGTATGCGGAAGCGACAAAAATATAATATCAGCCGATTTCGCGGCTTTTTTCATGTCAGTCGGCTCGCATAACAATTCTGTCCGATTAAGGAATTTAGGAAACATCTCGCAATATTTGACAGGCTCAGGTGTTCGCGATGACAAGTAAGTCAATTCAACACTATTATGTCCTAAAAGAAGCTCTACCAATTTTTCACCGGTAAAACCTGTTGCGCCGATTACCGCTATTTTAATTTTTTTCATAACTCTCCCTCATTCAATGATATATAAATTTATATGTTATCTGAAAATATGATGCTAGTCAATTATTTAGTTCTACGCTTAAAACCGGTTATTTTTCAATATTATTTTTTTTCGGGTTCATCGGACAATCATCCATACCCTCAGGACATTTCCCCGCAAGTCTGCATTTAGCACCTGCGGCAGTAAATATCTCAGGCAGAACAGTTTTACATAAATTATACATCTTGCCTGCCATAATACGTATTTCCCATTGCGCGCGCAGGCACATCCGTTCAGCAAAAAAATGTATAAGCTCACGTACGTTCATCGTAACGACTATTTTAGTACATGCCGCATTGGGTAAAATAAAACGTATATCCTGATTTATACTCTCTTTATCAAGGTCTGTATTTTTCTGCATAATATTTCGCAACTCATCGTATGACCGTTTTATATAATCAATTATCTCGTTATATTTCGTTCTCGCTTCACTATCTTTTTCAATTACCGGCGGTATAACAAACTCACAATCTTGCATACTGACATATCTTTGGCTTTGCTGTGAATAAGAGGCTATCCTATGACGTACAAGCTGATGCGTACACGCCCGAGAAACCCCGTCAATCGCGAAAGTAAAACTAACATGTTCAAGCGGAGACAAATGCCCCCGCTGAAACAAGTGTTCTATAAACTTATTAAGCTTATCCTGCGAAAAGTCACCTGATTTATTAAATACTTCCCACGCTCCATATTTCGAATAACACTGCCGTGCAGATGCATAAATAACTTCTTTAGGTTTAGCTGTATGGCTCATCAATTCAACCTGCATATTCTCTCCCTATATATTTTTTTTGGTAATATTAGTTTTTACTATATCCAGTATACTCTCTGTTAAAAACTCATTAGCCGCTACATACCCTATAGTATCGATCGTAACAGGGCTACCTTTAAGCGTAACCATCCGCCCGCCGGCTTCTTTTATCAAAGTAACGGCACCCGCAAAATCCCACGGTCTGTCATGAAACTCAACAGCCGCATCAAACTTTCCCTCAGCCAAATATGTCAACAAACGAACTGAAGAACCGGTCATGCGCACATTAAATACCTTATCTGCCAGATCGCCTAAAGTGTTAAGCATAACCGTTCTGCCGTGACGAATACTGGAATCAAAAGATAAAGTGCACATATCAAGTGTTTTAACAGTTGAGACCGAAATACGTTCACCGTTCTTATACGCACCGTTTTTTTCTTCCGCTAAATAAAGTTCATCTGAAACAGGCATATATATCGCGCCGGCAACGAAAGCCCCTTTATACAGTATACCTATCGAGACACCGAAGACTTCAATATTGCGCATATAATTATGCGTTCCGTCAAGAGGATCGATCACCCAAAGATAATCATTGTCGGTTATATGCTTACCGCTTTCTTCAGCAAGTATGCCGTGTTTGGGAAAAACCGTTTTTATCTTATCAATAATAATCTTTTCGGCTGCTTTATCAACGTCCGTAGCAAAATTTCTATCACTTTTTTTCTCAATTTCTTTAATATTGCCGAACCTCTCAAGCAAAAGTTCACCGGCTTCTTTTACCGCATCTTTGGCGACATTGATAATTTCTTTCATTTTATTCTCTCCTAAGACTATCTTACTGTATGTACAGATTTTATATCACGCTGTATATCTTTTTTAACAGCGTCATCTTTTAATTGTTTACGTTTATCATGCAGCTGCTTGCCTTTAACAACCGCGATCTCAATTTTGGCTAAATTCCGTTCGTTGAAATAAACTTTAAGCGGAACGATAGTCATACCTTGACTTATAAGCGAATTTTCTAATTTTTTTATTTCTCGCTTATGTAACAATAATTTTCTGTCACGTCTTACGTCTGATTTAAAAAACGAGCTTTTACCATATTCAGGGATATGCATATTAGAGACTAAGAGTTCACCTTTTTCCACACGGCAGAAACTGCCGTCAAGTGAGGCTCCTTTCAAACGAAGCGATTTGACTTCCATCCCTTTTAATTCTATACCCGCATTAAAACTGGATAAGATATGATATTGATGACGGGCCTTTCTGTTAGTCGCGACGATCTTCATTTATGCCCCTTAAAACAGTATGCCCGAAAACTTCATATACAAACTGATCCAGAACGATACCGTCAAAATACTGAAAATATGCGAAAGTAAAACCGCATGCGCCATAAACCGGCTGTTGGCACCATGTATATTTGCGACTATCGGAAGCGAAACGGCCGAAGGCATAGCCGCCTGGATAATAACAAATAAACCCAATATCTGGTCTATTTTAAATAAGATCAGACACACTAAAAAAGCTAGCGGTATAATTATCAACTTAACTAACGCCGCGCCAAAACTTAACGGAAAATCAGACATGATATCTTTTAGTGTCACACGTGACAGCCAACCGCCCAGCACTATCATGGAAAGAACAAATGTCGTTTTGCCTATCATCTGCACAGGTTCGACTATAACGGCCGGCAGATATTTGTATAACCCTGAATATATAGTGACAAGTCCTAACAATACAGCTATTACCGGCGGATTGACCAAAGTTTTTAATTTAAATTTATCTTTACGTTTCTTGAACAGAAAGAAACTGCCTAAAGACCACATAAGTATATTATATCCCAGTATATAGAGAAAAATATATACTAAAAATTTATCTGAAAGGCCTGCCGGAAATAACAGGCTGACCAAAACCATTGGCAAATATCCCGCGTTTTGGAAAGTCACTAATCCGAAAAATTCACGTTTACACACATGTTCCATACGAAAAGTAATAAGCATAGCTGTCAATAACCCGCCGGCAAAAAATAAAATACTCAATAAAATGAATAATAACGGCGAATTGGCCAAAACAATGTCGACGTTAGTGACCAATGTTGAAAAAACAAGCGCGGGCATAGTAATAGAGACAACAAAATCACTTAAGAAATTGAGCGTCTTGTCGTCAGGATATTTGAATTTACATAAAAAATATCCCGCAAAGACTATCAGCGTTAATTTTAATATCGCAATGGATACAACAAACATATCAGAATTATACCATAGTAACTGAGAAATGGGAATTCCCCAGTAAATAATAACCCACAGCGGTTTTAATGCTATCTGTTAATCATTATTTTTTGTAAGATAGAGTATATTTTTCCGTGTATCTATCCTGAAATTGAAATTATTCAAGAAACTCATACCTAACAGTCCGTCATAACCCTGCATGTTCTCGTTATCTAATATAGCGGTTTCGACATTTTTTATTTTAGCACGTCCAACCTTTATTTGTCGTATATGTGCCATAATACCATTGACGATCTTCCCACCGGCAATCCTGTATTGCTTACGTATCCCTGAACTGATACCAATTTTTTTAGCCAACCGGCGGGATATAAGTGTTTGATCTGCTCCGGTATCAAGAATGAAAAGCACCTCAACTTTACCGTTAAGTAATGCTTTGACCATATACGTATTACCTTTACGTATTAACGGAACTTCCGTCGTACCAGCAGGTATTGAAACAATCACCTTCCCTGTTTTAACCGCGCCTTTACTTACGGCAGATACGGTTTTAGCCGTTAATTTAGTAGTGCCGGCAACTGTCTTACCGGTAAAAACAGCAACATTCTTTACACCCCGACACGCCGAACATCCGGAGATAAGTAATACCGCTAAAATATATTTAAAAAAATCCATATAAAAGCAATACAAGCAGTTACATCTTACCGAATGTATAGCCTTGATTATCTTTTTTAGCTTTATCTGATACCGTTTCTTCCTCTTCTTCGTCAATAATATTTGTGAGAGTATCCGACGATATCCCGCCGCCTAAAAGGATATTACGCTGTTCATAGCCTTCAAGGATAGTCATTATCCTATCGCCAAGCAGCTTACTTATTATTTTGAGCTTTTTCTTATAATATGCGATTATCCGCTCGTTTTTATCAACAGTCTTTTTTGCATTTTCAAGTTCGGCCATATCGCATACCCGTTCATCTTTAGTAAAAAGGTCATCATGAACAGACTGCCAAT
>JAQVMQ010000083.1 GCA_028703535.1 Candidatus Omnitrophota bacterium
CGCGTAAGTTTTTTGGCAAGACACCGTATGAGGCGTTTAAGTTTCTTTTAGATAATATAAAAAACAAGAAAAATATAAGTTGTTTTATGGCTCCATCGGTGTTTGATGAGCTGATGAAGTTTATCCAAAGGTCTATTGAGGAAGAAGATCTTATCGTTCTTAAATTAAAACCGCCGGCATCTTACGAGACGAAAATACCTGCTATGTTTGTTTATGACATAATAAATGAGACACGTGCGCGTACGAATAAGGGTTTGCGGATAACGGAAAAATTTATACGCCGTGCGTTAAAAGAAAAACATAGTATAGAAACAGAACAGGAGATGATTAAAACCGCGCGTGACGAGTATAGAATAGCTTTACGTGAAGGGATAATAGACAGTAAAGAAGATTTTGATTTGTTGTTGCTGGCTAAAGAAGAAAAAGCGTTTATCGCAACATCTGATCAGGGCTTGATTGATTGGGCGCAAAAATTAGGTGTGCCGTCTATAACGGCAAAAGAACTTTTGATATTGATAACTAACTGATTTTTTAATAACGCAGCTGCCATTCTTCATAAGTATGTTCGGGCAATTCATAAAAAAACATTGACGGGCGAACAAGAATGACTCCATTTTTGAAAGTAAATTTTGTTTCAGGATAAGTAATATAAAGTATGTTTTTAGCTCGTGTCACAGCGACATAAAACAGTCTTCGTTCTTCTTCCAGATTATCACTTTCGGCAAGAGCTTTAGGATGCGGGAAATCGTATTCATTAAACCCTATTATAAATACTGTATTCCATTCCAGCCCTTTTGACTGGTGTATAGTGGAGAGGACAAGAACTTCGTTTTGTTCGCTAGCGGATAATAAAGTCTCGCCTTTAAATTCTTCATAAGCGTTAAATTCAGTTAAAAACGCTGTTATAGAAGCGTATTGCTGGGCAAGTTTTGAGAGTTCTTCGATATCCTGTATGCGTTCATCAGGATTTTCGAAATTTAGATAACAGTATTCTTTATAACTAGATAAAACTGCCTTTATCGCGTCTTGCGGTGTTTCAGTATTTTTTAAGTTATTATAAATCGTCAAAAATGAGCTAAAACCTTCCTGTGCTCTTTTGGGCAATGACTGTTTTATTTCAGGAAGATTGTTAGACGTTTGAATTTTTTTCCATAGTTTGGCGCTGTATCCCCGGCCAATACCTTTGTGTAGCCCAACGGCTCTTTTAAATGAGATCTCATCTTTTTCGTTAGAGACAAACCGCATATACGATAAAACGTCTTTTATGTGTGCCTGTTCAAAAAACCGCACACCGCCGCGCACGAGATAGGGTATATTTCTTTTTAGCAACTCGACTTCAAGTTCTATTGCCTGAAAGCGTGAACGGAACAAGACGGCAATATCTTTCAGAGATTGTCCGTTATGCAGGAATTCGAGAACACGCTGAGCTATAAAATGTGCCTGTTGGTAAATATCTTTGGTTTTTATTATAGCAGGCGTTTCGTTGTCAGGCTTTACGGCGTGCAGTGTTTTAGGGAATTGTTTGACATTGTTGCGTATGATATTGTTGGCCATATTCAGTATTTGCGGACTTGACCGGTAGTTTGTCTCAAGTTTGAATATTTTTGTATTCTCGAAATTTTTTGAGAAATCAAGAATATTGGAAATATCCGCCGCGCGGAACGAATATATGGATTGTGCGTCATCTCCGACAGCTAATAAATTACTATTGACTGACGATAATGCTTTGAGTATCTCGAATTGTAAATTATTCGTATCCTGATATTCATCGACAAGAATATACTTAAACATATTTGCGTATTTATTCAATATTTCCGGGATACGCAGTAATTTAAGCCAATTATTCAAAAGATCGCAAAAATCCATAGTATTGGCATCTTTTTTCTTATTTTTATAACGCAAAATTACTTGTTTTATTTGTGTAGTATATTCTTCGACTTGCGGCATGAATTCTTCTATGACTTTTTCCACGCTTTTTTGTGTATTGACAGATAAGCTCCAAATTTTTGAAATAATATCTTTTTTAGGGAACATTGTGCCTTTTTGGAGTATTCCCAGATCTTCTATTGATTCTGCGATGTAAGATAGGGAGTCGTCCTGATCAATTATAGAAAAAGCAGAGGTATAACCTAAAAAATGAGCTTCTTTGCGTAAAATAATGTTACCTATATGGTGAAAAGTCCCGGCCCATAAACTGGACAATGTTGATTTAACGAGACTTTCAGCACGATGCAGCATTTCAATAGCCGCTTTATTAGTGAATGTAACAAGCAATATTTCAGATTGAGGTATACCATGTTCTAAGAGATAAGCCAGCCGGTAAATCAGTACACGTGTTTTGCCTGAACCTGCTCCGGCAAGTACAAGGCACGGCCCGTCACTGTTTTTAACGACATTAAGCTGCTGAGGGTTGAGATTATCTTCATAATCTATATGAGGTATACCGGTAAAGGAATCTAATTTGTAATCTTTCATGGAAAATATTTGTTATAAAAAGTAAGTCTAGTAATTTTATAGTAATAGTGCCGCAGATGCAAGGAAAAGCCGAAAATAAGTTTTAGAAAGTGTAGATTTAAACATGAAAAGGAAAAGCGCTTGGTGTCTTGACAGCCTTACGCGTAAGGTGTATACTTTTTTAGTCGATAGTCGATAGTCGATAGTCGATAGTCGATAGTCGATAGTCGATAGTCGATAGTCGATAGTCGATAATTAATAGTTATTTTTCGGTCGCTTTGTTTATGCGATTGAAGGTATAGATAAATACCAGCAACTTATATCTAAATATTTGGGCTGGTCCCGAGAAGTCCGAAAGGGCGTATCGGGAAAGGTTTCCAGAGGTGATAGTAAAAAATATTTGTAGGGGCGGGAGGATCTCCGCCCGTTAAAAGATAGAGAAAGATGCCAAAACAAAGAAATACAAATAAACGATATTGGCAAAAGCCTGAGATGATACAAATAAAACTCAACCCTGAACAGGCAGTGTTGAGTTG
>JAQVMQ010000042.1 GCA_028703535.1 Candidatus Omnitrophota bacterium
TAATATTGACGGGCAGGAAGCGCGTTTTTTGATTAATTCAAAAACTGTCTATCTTGGGGGCAATATTTTTTATATCAGGCGTGCCCCGCGGTTTTTTGGCGGTAAACTTTATATGCCGAAAGACGCGTTAAAATTTTTAGATTCGGAACAGATATTTATTCCTCAGCCGTCATTTGTTATTAAGACGATTGTTATTGACCCCGGACATGGCGGTAAAGATCCGGGTGCTATCTCTGCCAGTGGAGTAAGGGAAAAAGACGTTAATTTGAAAATTTCCGGCTATCTGAAATCTAAACTTGAGGCACTGGGTTTTAAGGTATTTCTTACGCGTCAGACAGATGTGTATCCTTCTTTGTCTGAACGTGCCGAATTTGCAAGACGTAAAAAAGCCGATCTTTTTATCAGCGTTCACGCGAATGCTAATAAGAACAGTTCAATTAAAGGCGCTGAAGTGTATTATTTAAAATTTGCCAAATTTGGCGGTACACAAAGAGCGTTACGGTTAGCGCGCGAAAGTGATTTCCCGGGTAAACCGTACGAGGTTAAATCTATTCTTTGGGATATGTTATTGGCGAAAGATTATTTTTTGTCTGTTGAAGCCTCGCATATATTTTATAATAGTTTTTATAATACGGGCATAAAGGTTCGGCCGCCTATAACGGCAAATTTTCATGTGTTACGTAACGCGTATGTTCCTGCTGTCTTGATTGAAACCGGATATTTGACTAATAAGCAGGAATGTGAGCTTTTGAATAGAACATATTATCAGAAACAGATTGCCGAAGCTATAGCGCTTGGCGTATCTGCTCTAAGTAAACGGTATAACAGGTGATTGAATGGATAATAGGCCCATAGGCATTTTTGATTCAGGTATTGGCGGGTTGACTGTTTTAAAAGCGATAAGAGAAAAGCTCCCGTATGAAGATATAATTTATCTCGGTGATACTGCCCGTGTTCCCTACGGAAATAAATCTAAAGACACAATTATAAGATTTTCTACAGATAATAGCTTATTTCTTTTGAGTCTTGACGTTAAAGCTATTGTAGTCGCTTGTAATACGGCGTCGGCTTTGGCGTTGGATTATTTGGAAAAATATTTCAATGTGCCGTTACTGGGTGTGATAACTCCGGGTGCGGATAAAGCTGTCAATATAACTACTTCCGGGAAGATAGGTGTTATAGGCACTAAAGCAACAATTAAAAGTAAGAGTTATCAAAAGGCCATTTTATCAAGAAGGCCTGATGCGTTGGTTTATAATAAATCATGTCCTTTGTTTGTTCCTTTGGTCGAGGAGAGATTGACCAAGGGTATTATATTGGATGAGATAGTTCAAATGTACTTGAAAGGGTTTAAAAAAGAAAAAATAGATACTTTAATATTGGGTTGTACTCATTATCCGATTTTAAAAACGGCGATATCTTCGTATCTTGATAACATTAAAATAGTTGATTCCGGCTGTGAAGTCGCGAATTCACTTAAAGTACTGCTGAATGAAAGAAAGATAGCTTTTAAGAATAAAAGAAAATCTAAAACGGTGTTTTATGTTACAGATGACCCGAAAGGTTTCTGTATTTCAGCTGAAGATTTTTTTGGTGAAAAAATAAACAAACCATATAAGATAGATATTTAAAGGAGCGATCATGTATAAAGTAAAGGTTATGGCTGAATTTAGCGGAGCGCATTTTTTACGAGGGTATAAAGGTAAATGCGAAAGCCTGCATGGACATAATTGGGAAATAGAGGTTATCGCCAAATCCGAGACTTTGGATGAACTTGGTATGGTAATAGATTTTAAAAAACTTAAAGGTTTTATCAATGTTGTTATGGAAGAACTAGACCATAAACATTTAAATGATCTGGAATATTTTGAAAAGATTAATCCAAGTTCTGAAAATATAGCCAAATATATTTATGATAGATTGTTGGCGCTTATGACAGATGAAAAAGCGGTGTTGTGTAAGGTCAGAGTATGGGAGACAAGCTCATCTTGTGCTGTTTATGAAGAATAAAAAGTCGGAATTACAAGAACAGAGAAGTGTAATATTGTTGTCAGGCGGGCTGGATTCTGCCGTAACATTATATTTTGCTAAAAAATACGGGTACGATCTAACGGCGCTTATTTTTTCTTATGGTCAGCGTCATGAAAAAGAAACAGAATGTGCTAAAAAATTAGCTGATATGGTCGGTATAAATAAATATCTTTTGGAGATAACTTTGCCGTGGTCTGAGTCTGCGCTTATAAACCGGTCGATTGAAGTTCCATACGGACGGGATCTTGAAGCTAAAGACATACCGTTAACTTATGTGCCCGGACGCAATATAATATTTTTGAGTTATGCGTTTTCGTTGGCAGAAACCATTAAGGCTAAGCGGATATTTATTGGCGCGCATGTCGAGGACTATTCAGGGTACCCTGACTGTCGTCCGGAGTTTATTAATAGTTTTGAGGACGCTTGTAATAAGGGTATAAGCCGTAACGGTATTGAGATATCTGCGCCGTTACTTGATAAGAATAAAAAAGATATAATAACTTTGGGAAACGAGCTTAATGTGCCGTTTGAGAACACATGGTCGTGTTACAGCGGGACAGATAAGCCATGCATGAAGTGCGATAGCTGCAGGTTTAGACAGCAGGGGTTTGAAGCGTTAGGGCTGGTTGATCCGTTGATAAGAGATAGTAAATGACAGGTAAAGTTTGTGAGATATTTGAAAGTATACAGGGTGAGGGACTTTATCAGGGCGAACGTCATATTTTTGTACGGTTAGGTAAATGTAATTTAGATTGTGTATTTTGTGACACGGATTTCAGCCGTACTAAAGATATGACAATTGATGAGGTATTAATCGAAATAAAAAAATATAAAGACATAGAGGTAGTGTCTGTTACCGGAGGCGAGCCGTTAGTGCAGATTGATTTTTTCAGGCTATTGGCTGCCGGTATAAAAAAATCTGGTAAGAAAGTATATTTAGAGACTAACGGAACATTGTATAGAGAAATAACTTTGGTTTTGGAAGTTATTGATATAATATCAATGGATTTTAAACTTCCGTCAGTGAGTAAGAACCGTGCTCTGTGGTTTGAGCATAGCGAATTTTTAAAAGCGGCTTATAGTGCCGGTAAAGATGTTTTTGTTAAGATAGTTGTGGGCGTTAATGCTGAGGATAATGATATACTGAGAGCGGTCGATATTATCGGAGGTATTTGTAAAGAAATAAAAGTTATTATTCAGCCGGAACATCCGTATGAAGCTGAACTCAAAAGCAGGATGGTTCAAATAAGCAGGATGTTTAATGAAGCGGGTATAGACGTGACGATTAAAGAGCAGCTGCACAAAAAATTAGGGGTGCGCTAATGAAGTTATCGGATAAATTAGAAAAAAATACATATTTATTGACGACACAGGCCGGTATAGTATTACGCGCTGATGTGGTTAAGGCTTTGGCGAATGCTTATACTATGGAGAAAAATGTTAAAGCTGCCAATGCGTTTAAGAATATAATAGACAATTCTATATGTGCTGTTGAGCAGCGGCTGGCAATTTGCCAGGATACGGGTATGCCGATAGTATTTATTGAAGTAGGCAAGGGCATAAAGGTTGACGGAGCTATGGTGGAAGCCGTCAAGAAAGGTGTGTTTGCCGCATATAGAGATAATTTTTTCAGACCGTCGCTGGTAGATCCTCTTAAAAGACGGAAGCCTTCATATATAGGCGAGATTCCTGTATATGTAGAATTTACAAAGAAAAGCGGGATAAAGCTGTCTGTTTTACTTAAAGGGTTTGGCAGTGAGAATAAAACGAAACTATATATGCTTAATCCTACAGATACGGTTGATGAAATTATAGATGTTGTAGTTGATGCTGTTAGAGAAGCAGGCCCTGAAAGTTGTCCGCCGTTTTTTTTGGGTATAGGGATAGGCGGGACATCCGACAAATGCTTGTATTTGGCTAAAAAAGCACTCTTAGCTAAAATGGGTAATGAAAGGCATGGCAGTTTAGCCTATGATATTATGAAGAAAGTTAATAAACTTGCGATAGGACCTATGGGTATGGGCGGCGATTTTACTTGTTTGGGCGTTAATGTTAAAACTGCTTCAACCCATATAGCCGGTTTGCCGGTGGGTGTAAATATTAATTGTCATGCATTACGAAGTGCATCTTTAAGATTTGATGTTTAAGTTTTATAGAAATAAAATATTCCGGATATTTTTTTGGTTTATAATATGTTTGGGACTGGTTTTGTTTATTGGCCTTAAAAATAGGAAAGATGACATTAATGTCGTATATCATTATGTTGATAAAATAAAAAATATTACTTATGAAGATAGATATTTTTATGAAACTGTTAAGCGTGATTTTGATATTGCTTTAGAGAGTAACGATAGAGAAGCTCTTGAGGATATGGTTAAAAAAATAGATGTGTTTTTGGAAAAGACTATAAGAACTCTGAAAAAATTAAATCCGCCGTATGCCTTGCGGAGTTATCATAAATATGTCGTTAATGCGTATTTCTATAAGAAAAAGGCTAACATGTTATATTTTTCTCCGGTAAGAGAAGAATATTCTTTTTGTAGTGATATGGCGGAAGCAAATTATATAGATTCATTAAAGGAACTTAGGACTATTTATAATGTATTGGGCGCGCCGCAAGAGAAAAAAGATGACATTAACAGAAAATTAGCTGATCAGGGATTGCAATGAAAAAAATTCATACTAATATATTTAAAGATAAGTCATGTTTTTTATCAGCCGGTGATACAGTTTTATTGACGGGCGAAATATATACTGCTCGTGATCAGGCGCATAAAAAATTAGTTGACCTTTTGTCTTCGGGCAGGAAACTCCCTTTGGATATTACGGGAAAGATAATTTATTATTGCGGACCGACAGCGACACCTAAAGGTAAGGTTATAGGCTCATGCGGGCCGACCACCTCCAGGCGTATGGACAAGTTTGTTGAACCGTTGTTAGCTAACGGGTTGGTTGCAATGATAGGCAAGGGGCGAAGAGCGCCTGATGTCATAAAAGCTGTAAAAAAATATCAAGCGGTTTATTTGCTTGCGCCGGCCGGGTGCGGGGCGCTGCTTGCCGAGAGAGTAACGGCTAAAGAACTAATAGCGTTTAAGGAATTAGGTCCGGAGGCTATATATAAACTTACAGTTGATGATTTTCCGCTTATTGTGGGAGTAGATAGCAGCGGACGTGATATTTATGATAAAATATATTTTAAGTAACGAATAATATTGTATGAAAGGAGTTTAGCTATGAGGCCTGACGGCAGAGAAAACGAACAAATAAGGGATCTGAAGATAACACGTAACGTTAATATCTATGCCGAAGGCTCTTGCTTGATCGAGTTTGGTAATACAAAGGTTCTTTGTACTGCCACGGTTGAAGATAAAGTGCCGCCGTTTTTGCGGGGTACAAATAAAGGGTGGGTAACGGCTGAATACAGAATGCTCCCGCGTGCTACGCAAAACAGAGTATACAGAGATAAAGTTTCGGGGCGTGTAATGGAGATACAAAGGCTCATAGGCCGTTCGTTACGCAGTGTTGTCAATATGGAAAAGCTGGGTGAACGTACTATATGGATTGATTGTGATGTTTTGCAGGCTGACGGCGGGACCAGAGTTACTTCTGTTACAGGCGGGTTTGTTGCGTTGGCCGACGCGGTATATAAAATATTTAAAGAGGGTAAAGTCGGTGACGGGGTGATAACCAATATAGTAGCTGCTGTTAGTGTCGGAATGATAAAGGGGCATTATATATTGGATTTGAATTATGATGAAGACTCTAAAGCAGATGTTGATATGAACGTTGTTATGAAAGATTCAGGTGAATTTATAGAGTTGCAGGGTACGGCAGAGAACGGATCTTTTTCGAAAGACGATCTTTTACGGTTCCTTGAGCTTGGCGAAAAAGGCGTAAAAGAGATAATGGACAAACAGCGGGAAATGTTCCGTGATTTTACGATGGAAATAAATTAGTTATTAGTCGTTAGTAGAGAAGCAAGCGGACTAGCCAAAATAAAATTTATAGATGTCGCGGGAAGATAAAAAATAGGTATATGAAGATAAAAAGCTTTAAAGACTTAAATATTTGGGAAAGAGGGGTAAAAATTGTTGAAGATATATATGCAATAACAAAATCTTTCCCAAAAGAAGAAATTTATGGTTTGACAAGCCAGATGAGACGTGCAGCAATATCTATTCCATCTAATATTGCCGAAGGATTTTCTAGCGCGTATAATAAAGAATATAAACAATTTTTATATATTTCTCTGGGGGTCTTGTTCGGAAGTAATTACTCAAATTGTGATTGCTGTAAAATTAAAGTATATAAATAACGCCGAAAGTTTATTAAACGAGATTGACGAGATTAGTAAAATGATTATGGGTTTGATTAAAAAATTGGATTCTAACGACTAGAGACTATAAATTAAAGACTAAACGTGCGAATAATTGTTGCGACTAAAAATCAGGATAAAGTTAAAGAGATATCTAAGATATTAAAAAGGTGTCCTTATAACGTTGTGTCACTTTCAGCTTTGCGTAAAAAAATATATATACGTGAGGACGGTAAGACTTTTGAGGAAAACGCTGTTAAAAAAGCTTTAGCGGTTTCGAAAGGCTATCCGAAAGATTATGTTTTAGGTGAAGATTCAGGACTTTCTGTGGAGTATTTGAATGGGCTGCCGGGAGTATATTCAAAGCGTTATTCGGGTAAGAACGCCAATACGTTCAAAAACAATAAAAAGTTACTTAAAGCACTTGAGGGTGTGCCGTTATCTAAAAGAGACGCGGCATATAAATGTTTGTTAGTTTTAGCCAAAAATAAAAAAGTATTGAAAGTTTTTGAGGGTGAATGCCGTGGCAGGATAAATAATGACTTTTGCGGGGAGAACGGTTTTGGTTATGATCCGGTTTTTTATCTGCCGGAATTTAAAAAGACAGCTGCCGAGATATCGGTTACGGCTAAAAATAAGATTAGTCATAGAGGGAAAGCTTTTCGTAAATTTAATAGTTATATCAGTAAGATCGCGGGCATAAAATGTTAGAAAAACGTAAATTTGTCAGGTTTAAAGCTCCGGCGTATTGTAAGTGTCTTAAGGTTGGTGCTAATGCCGATGTGTCGGGTATGTGCAAAGATATGAGTATGGGCGGTGTAAAGATAATATTTGATAGAGGCAGGGATATTAAAGAAGATATTGTGCTTGAGGTGTTTATACTTTTGCCGGATAAGACTGTTAAATCCGTTGGTAAGATAGTTTGGGTCAAGGAGTATGACGATAAGAAAGAAGCAGGTATAAAATTTATCAATATAAGTGATACATATAAAGAAGATATATATGGATATATTTTTAAGTATTATCGAGAAGAAGTTACAAGGCATTGGTGGGATGCCTGATTTATTGCTTTAAATTATAGAGAGAGGAAGGCGTTTGTTTTATGCGGAAACCGTTTGACATAATTTTTAATGACGAGCATATTGTCGTTGTAAATAAATTAGTTAAAATACTATCTCAGCCGAATACTTCGGCTGATAAATATACTGTTACATATTTACTTGAAGAATATTTAAATCATAAAGTGTATCCATGCCACAGGCTTGATAAAGAAACAACAGGCTTATTGATATACGCTAAAGATAAGCCGGCTCAGAGTAATCTTATGAATATTTTCAAGGACAAAAAGATAAAGAAAAAATATTATGCTTTTGTAAACGGTATTCTTAGGAAAGATAAGGGTGTCTTGGCAGGTGAAATAATAGATAAGTATGGAAGTAAATTCGGTGAGAAAGCCAAATATGCTAAATCTTTTTTTCGTGTTGTTGAGAGGTTTAGTGATTTTACTTTTATTGAACTTGAGCCGTTAACCGGTAGAACTAATCAACTGCGTATACAGTTGGCGGATAAAGGTGTGCCGATTTTAGGTGATCAACGATATGCGTTCAGGAGAGATTTTAAAGTCAAATTTCGGCGTTTAGCATTACATGCAAGTTTTTTGGCGTTTCGGCATCCTATAAGTAACCAGTATATAGAGATAAAGGCTGAGATGCCGGAGGACATGTCAGATTTTTTAAAAATTGAAAGGAAGAATAGGGCCGTAAAAAAAAGGTAGGGGGCTCTTCACCCCCTCGGCAGGTTTATTACCTGTGCCCTGTTTAATACTATTATAGCATAAAAAAAACATGTATTACAAGCTTCTAACGATTATTTTTTGTTTTTTTATTTTGTCTGCATCCTTTTTATGTTTTTCACAAGACATTGATAAAGAAGATGTTATGAAAATATCTTCAGGCATGTTTTGGGATAGCTTAAATGTTAATGAGAAAAAAGTTTATATTAAGGGATTAGAGGACGGTACAGTGAATGTTTGTATGTACTATGTAACTTCCCAAGAGGACAAAGTTGATGCATATAGCATGCTGCCAACTATGCTTGATGTAATTTCTTATGAAGGTTTCATAAGGCAGATCGATCTTTTTTATAAAGATCCGGAGAATTACGATATTCCTATAATCTATGCTTTAGTTGTTGTGCGTAACCGGCTTGCGGGTGTTAAGGAAGAAGATATAGAAAATTATCTTGCGTATTTGCGGGGCATGTAATAGTATAATTTGGAAGTTTCAACCTAGTTTGACCTTTTGATATAATAAAAGTATCACTGAATCCGAAGTAATAGTCATTGAGTTATTGCGATACTAATGTGAGCCGTGGTGTTATGAGTGCTGCGGGTATGCATCTGTGTGTTTAGAGGAACAGATAACCCGGTAATCTGTATCCGGTTGTTAGTTGAGTAGTATTTTGCTTTTCGAATTCATCAGAGTTTTACATTCCAAATGTGTATATTGACGAGTTTTATTTTATGGGTATAATTCTATCACAAGGAGAAAACTATGAGTCCGATTTTTATAGGTATCGCGATAATGTTTGTCGGTATTGGTGTAGCTATTGTTTTGGGTATGGCAACCGCTTCTGAACCGGGTGTAGTGAAAAATTTAAAAAAGTGTTTAACGCAGCAAGTAGAGGATATTAAACGGTTAGCTTATGAAGATATCCAAAAATTGTGTGAGCAGACACCTGAATCTATAGTGTCATTTGGCAATCAGGAATTTATACGCAGGCTAATACTGAATGAAGTAGATTGCACAGGCGCTAAATTTGCGGCTGATCCTTATATGCTTCTTAAAGTACAGATAATAGTATCTTCCAAAAATCAGAAACATTCTGAATATGAGTTCTTATCTAAGAAGAGAAGTACGCGTGAAGGGCTGTACAGTAAAGGGAAAAAATAATATTTTTTCGGAATAATTTTTTTCAAATTTATTAGTATGAATGTATTTTTGAGCTATTCTGTTTGTGGTTAGAAAAATTTTCTTGTTTATGGTGCGAATAATATACATATATTATGTATATTAAGTGATGATATATGGGTTTATATAGTATTGAATAATTCTCTTGAAATATATACTTCCGTGGGGGTATAATAGGCCAATGAGAAACGGCTTTAAAATAATACTATTACTTGTCTTGATTTCAGCTATCCCCCTTGCTTTTATCTATAATGAACGTATTTACAGAGCTACGAAAGTGTTTTTTGTCGTATTGAAATCTGATGCGCGGTTGGGTGAAGATACGTTAAAGGATTTAGCCGAGATGCGCAAAACGTTGGTTGCCCTACGCGTCAGACTTAGAGAAGCGGATTCTGAAAGTGCGGCAATAAAAGAGAAATATAGCAAAGAGAAAGCCGAGCTTGAAAATGAGATGGCGCTGCTTGCTGATGATATACGTGTTTTAAAGGATCTTTTGGAAAAAGCGCAGTTAGCCAATAAAGATCTTACTGATGATAATATTGTTTTAATTCTTGAAGTATCTAATTTAAAAGAGGAACTTCGTTTATGGGAAGGGAAGATAAACAGCATAGATGAAGCGAAGTATGTCAAGACCATGCGTAAATCAAGTATAAGAGAAGTCAAAAAACGTATTGTCAAGTTCAGGAAAGAGGCCCGTGAACGTATAGATAGAATAAATTATATTTTAGGCAATAAAGGGTATTTGGTTCAGGATGGTGAATCGACTCTGTCTAAAGAAAGTATTGAGCGTAGAAAAAAAATGAGCGTTGTCGAGCTTCAGCAAATTACAGTTGAGAAATAAAACTGTCTGCTATTGATTTACTGCCGCAGATTATTACTTGTGCCGCTATATAGACGGATCAGTTAAAATAAGATTTATTATTTTGGTAAAAAGTAATTTCAATTGATATTTAATAGCTGTCTAAGGAATGAGTTGATAAATATTTATATATTAGCTATACTAATATGTAGATTTTACTGGTATTTTGTATGGGTTGTATTTTTTTGATAAGGTTTGATGAAGGAGAGTTTTTTATGAAAATATTTGTTGTTATACTTATATCTTTATTTTCGTTTGTTGCCTTTGCGAATGACACCTTCGATGATTTGTGGGAAGCTGTTATTACGGAAGAAAATCAGGATGTTATATTCGACCTACAGGCGAAATATACGGGGCAAGTAATCAGTGCTCAAGGGTATGTTAAAAATATTGAGAGTTATTATTCCGGTGATACGGTCGATCTTACTTTATCGCTTTATCCTTTGGATGTGCAGTCTCGTCATTTTGATATTAGATTGTTTATAGACTATGAATTTATAAATCGGGCTAAAATGTTAAGGGTTGGTGACAAAATTTATTTTAATGGAGTGTTTTCAGGTTTGTCGCCTGATTTTCGTGAGATATATGTTAATGATGTTAAAATAAGCGAAGTAACCGAAAATATAATTTAAGTTTTCAATTTTAGGAGAGGTATGAAATTTATTCAATGGCTGATTTTATTAATGTTTATTTTTAGCGTTAATTTGTTTGCTGAAGTTATGCCCCGTAATGAGGATAATGGAATTTTTTATTCAAGTGTTTTTTATAATGTAGATAAATTCAGTAAAGTTGTTTTGACCCAGAATTATAATGAACGTAGGGGCGATGAGATTTTTTTGCGTTTGACTATGGCCGCTGAGAACAGGATGGAGTTTGGGCCCGCGGTATTGTATTCTGGAAGCTCCGTTATCGAAACCGATATAGTTGATTCGTCTGTCTCTACTGTTGATGAGGGCAAATATGTAAGTACCGTTATTTATAGAGTTTATGTGCTCGATAAAGATGATTTTGTAAATGCTGATGATATCAGGCTTGAGATAAAGATGGATACACGTAAAGATATTGTGTGGCTTATTCCTTTATATGTTTTTGATGAATGGAAAGAGCTAATAAAAAAAAATAAGTAATATCGGGAGATACTATGAACAGGGTTTTGAAAATTTTTACTGTTATTATGTTTTTATCGTTAGTAGCGTCTGCGCAGACGGATCTTTTTTGGGAAAAACTTGTAAAAGTATATGAAACCGGCACATATATAACAACTAGAGAGTCTGAGGCTATCGGGTTGGGCCGGTTCGCGTATAACCAAGATGGCGAGAATGAGCCGTTATTTGTCGTTGTTTTGGCAAATAAAAAAAATGAATCTATTAATTTGAGAAAATCACGGGCGTTTGCCATAGATGGGCGGGGTGACCCTGTTTATTTTGAACTGTTAAGGCATCGCAACTCTAATTTAGAAGAAAGTCTTATTCTTAAGCCGTTGGCTGAGATTTGTTTAGTTTATGCTGCGCCTATAAAAGATGACGCGGTCAATAATATAAAAAATATTTATATTGAATTGTATAACGGTAAAAAAATTCGTATAGTATCAGAAAGTATTTTCCCGGAAAAGCCATATAACCCCTTTGAAATAATCAAGCCTATAGATGATTTTTGGAAGAAATTGCGGGAATGGTTTTTGATCACACCACAGTAGTAGCTGTAAGTTTTAAGCTGTAAGACGTAAGCTTTAAAACTAGTGACTATTCACTAAAGACTATGTACTAGTAAAACGCGCCCGGGAGGACTCGAACCTCCAACCTTTTGGTCCGTAGCCAAACGATCTGTCCAATTGATCTACGGGCGCAAATTTAGTC
>JAQVMQ010000043.1 GCA_028703535.1 Candidatus Omnitrophota bacterium
CCCGTAGAAGAATCCATAAGTATAATTACACCCCTGCGACTGCCTAATACGTCGTAGGCAGCTTTTTGTATACCGCTGTCTAGTGTCAGCTTTATATTCTTACCTTTTATGGCACTACGCTGGCCTATGTACCCTACAACACTGCCTTGGGCATTCACTTCTACCAGATCGCCGCCATCCTCACCTTTCAAATAGCTGTCATAATATTCTTCAATACCCGATATACCTACCCGTTCTAAAGGTTTATATCCGTATTTTTTTAATTTATCGTAAAAAACGTTAGCCTCTTTCACATACCCCAGCACATGCGAAAACTCGTACGGCATGGAATAAAAACGCTTAGGTGTAGGGTTTATAATAAGATCTTCCGGGAAAGCCTCCATTAACGCGATAGCATCACTTTTGTCAATATCGGTTATAACATTTACCGGACTGAAATGGTTTGTCATTAATGTGCGGTAATTTCGCTCAATGGTTGTTTTCTTACAACCGGAAAGTTCTGAAAGATCGGAAAATAATTTCTCGCGTTTAGCTATTATATGATGCGGAATAACCGCAACGTTGAAAACCGGACGGTCATAAGCAATTTTTTCTCCTGTACGGTCCAGTATGTCACCACGCAATGAGACTATCGGCAAAACATGCATATAATTATTGCGCGCGCGTGATGAGAAATAATCGCCTTTTACTATTTGATAATAAAACAGCGTAGTGCCAAGAAGAAAAAAACAAAATAAAAAAATAATATAACAAAAACGTCGGCTCATAATTTAAATTAAAAAGGTTCTTTAACAGCCTGGCGATTAAAAATATCATATAATATAAAATCGAAGAAAAAAAATAGACCTAACCCTGTAACAATAAACTTTGATAAAAATAATATATTAACACTCGGCACCTGCATTTCATTCATACTTATATGGACGAACAACGCGCATAATACCGTTAAAATCTTGGCTGTTTTAGCTTTAAACCTTGCCGATACCGCGCGTATAAGAAAAAATAAAACAACCGTTTCCCATAAAATTATCGGCATAGTATGATATGAAAGACAGTCGAGCACATACGCCATGGACATACCCACAGTAAAAATATAACTGTCAGAAAAATATAAAAAAAACAATGATAAGCCTATGAAAAAAAACTCGGCTGTTAACACATACCTGAACGGCTTCAACACATCCAGTAAAAGGAGCATACTTAAAACCAGCACTATTAGATAACGTCTGTTAATGTTCATCTTTTAACTATAAAGATTCTGCCGTTGAAACTATCTTCAGAAAAAACCGTTACCTGCACATCTAAAAAAAGGTCGTTTTCGTCTTTATTCACTTTTGATACCTCACCGATATATATCGGCACCATTGACGCTGGTATACGTACCCACACTTTATCACCTGTTTTTATATTATCAGAATCATCAACATACCGTATACGTATCTTATCCAATCCGCCGGACAACAAGCCGAAAGCGTTATCGCCTATAAATACCGGTGCCGAAAAATCCGGGTCATTAACAAACATTACTGTCGCGTAGTTATTCCAAACCTCAACTACTTTCCCGACAAGCCAGCCGTTCTCATCAATAGCGTACATCCCTTTATATACACCGTCAGATATACCTACATTAACTGTTATTATCCTGCGCCAATCCGACGGGTCAAAAGCTAATATTTCGGCACCCAAAAAATCTAACGAACTGCGTTTCTTGAAATCAAGCGCTTTGCGCAGTGTCTCATTTTCTTTTTTTAATTGTTCCGTTTGACGAAGATCAAATAACAGTTCCAAATTTTCTTCCTGCTGTATGGCCATAACACGTTCAAAACGAGCTTTATCGACTAATAAATTACGGGAAAACGTTATAAAAATATACGATATGAAATCCTTGAATGGAAGAATAATCAAGAAAAGAAATACAATGAAAAGCCCTAAGTGCTTTGAGTTTATTTTAGAAGATAGACGCAAGTGAAATCTTTTTCAGCATTTTTGGATCTTCAAGGACCTTGCCTGTTCCTAATGCAACAGCTGTCAACGGATCATCAGCTACAAAACAGGCCAACCCTGTCTCTTCCGAAACAAGTTTATCTAATCCCCGTAATAAAGATCCGCCACCACATAAGACTATACCCCTTTCCAACAAATCGGCAGCCAATTCAGGCGGCGTATGTTCTAAAGTAATTTTAGTTGAATTCACAATCTCACGTAACGGAGCAGCTAACGCTTCACGTATCTCCTGAGAAGTTACGCGTATAAGTTTCGGTAAGCCTGTAATAAGATCTCTCCCGCGCACTTCAATCGTAAGCTCTTCTTCCAACGGGACAGCCGAGCCTATCTTAATCTTTATCTCTTCTGCCGTACGTTCACCTATCATTAGATTATAGTTTTTCTTCATATATTCAACTATAGAAATATCCATCTCATCACCGCCAACACGCAAAGACTTTGGCCGTACGATCCCTCCAAGGGAAATAACGGCTATCTCTGTTGTACCGCCGCCTATATCAATAATCATACTACCTTGAGGTTCCGCGATAGGCAGACCTACACCAATAGCCGCGGCAATCGGCTCTTCAATCGGTATAACTTCTCTTGCACCCGCACGCAAGGCTGAGTCTTTAACCGCCCGTTTTTCCACTTCAGTTATGCCTGAAGGTATAGCGATCACAATCCTCGGGCTTGAAGGTATACGGCGTGGATGCACTTTATTTATAAAATAGCGAAGCATCTCTTCTGTTATATCAAAATCCGCGATTACCCCGTCTTTCATAGGCCGCACTGCGACTATATTACCCGGCGTCTTACCGATCATCAATTTCGCGTCCTCACCTACAGCTAAAACGTTACCTGTACTTTTATAGACAGCAACAACCGATGGTTCACACAAGACTATCCCTTCACCGCGCAAATAGATAAGTGTCGTTGCCGTACCAAGATCAATACCGATATCTGTGCTAAAGGCACCTAATAAATTTGTAAGCTGATAAGTTAATTTTTTGAGGATTTTCATAATTATTAAATGATATCAAACGGCTATTTTATTGTCAACATTTATTAATTTAGACTAATAAAATATATAGTTCACATACCTCCAATATACAACAACCCGCGTTATAGGAAACAGAACAATTAAAATACTAAAAAATTAATCTGTACTAAAAACAGCACCAGATGAAGCCGACGTAACCATCCTGGCATAACGCGCAAGATAGCCGTCTTTGACTTTCATAACGTTAAGTTTCTTAGATTTACGCCTCTTTTCTATCTCTTCAGATGACACTTTAAGCTCCAATTTCCGTTTAGGGATATCTATAGTTATTCGATCACCATTCTCAATATAGGCTATCAACCCGCCGGCCGCCGCTTCAGGTGAAATATGGCCTATACACGGACCTCTCGTCCCTCCCGAAAATCTGCCGTCAGTTATAAGCGCGACATCGTTATGCAAGCCCATCCCCACTATAGCGCTTGTAGGCGACAGCATCTCACGCATACCCGGTCCGCCTGCCGGACCCTCATAACGTATAACTATAACCGATCCTTTTTTTATCTTACCGGCAAGGATATCTTTCATCGCCAGCTCTTCAGAGTCAAAAACAACAGCAGAACCTTCGAATTTCATCATCTCTTTTGAAACAGCGGCTTGTTTAACCACACAACCGTCCTGGGCCAGATTACCATAAAGAACTGCTATACCGCCTTCTTTGTGATATGGCTTATTAACAGGTCTTAGTACTTCATGCTCAAAACAATACGCTTTGCTGGCAATTTCTTTAATTTTTTTACCTGAAACCGTAGGGTTATCATTAATTTTAGATATAAGCTTCTGCATCACAGCCGGTATACCGCCAACAACATGTAAATCTTCCATGAAATATTCACCGCCAGGCCGCAAATTACATATATGCGGGGTATCTTTGCTCATAACATCAAATTCTTTTAAATTTATATCTACCTGTGCGGCATGGGCTATAGCCATAAGATGTAAAACGCTATTGGTAGAGCCGCCTAACGCCATATCAACACGCATGGCATTCTCTAAAGATTTTTTGTTTATAATATCTCTGGGCAACACCTGCTCTTTAACCAACTTAACTATCCTTTGGCCGCTTTCGTACGCCACACGCGTCTTATTATTCGTCACGGCAGGCGCTGTAGCACAATACGGCATAGACAAGCCCATCGCTTCAGTTAAACATGCCATTGTATTTGCCGTATACATACCCTGGCATGATCCGCACGACGGGCATGCTTCAACTTCCATAGCATTTTTTTCATCTTCAGATATGGTTCCCGTACGCGCACGCCCTACGACTTCAAACGTATCACGAACAAGTGAAAGTCGTCTTTGCCCATAATGACCACTAAGCATCGGTCCGGCAGTAACAACTATTGTCGGTATATTTATTCTTAAAGCTCCCATGATCATGCCCGGAGTTATCTTATCGCAATTGGTTAAAAGAATTAAGCCATCAAGGCTATGCGCACATCCTACAGTTTCAATTATATCCGCTATAAGTTCACGTGAAGGTAAAGAATTACGCATACCGCTATGCCCCATCGCTATACCGTCACATACTCCCGGGACACCGAAAATAAACGGTGTGCCGTTAGAGTTCTCTATACCACGCTCAATATAACGTTCTAATATACGCATATTAGTATGCCCCGGTATAAGATCTGTAAATGACGACGCTATCCCGATAAAAGGCCTGTTGATATGACTTTGGTGCAAACCCGTTCCGTAAAGCAATGCCCTATTAGGCAAACGTTCTAACCCTTTTTTTACTTTATCTGATCTCATTTATACATACCTCCATTATTATTTAAAAGTTAACAATCAATATCGGGGCCAAGAAAATCTTCTTTCTTTTTAACTATATTATGCACAGTAACATACCTCTCAATCAATGGCAAAGAATTCTCTACACCAAGTTTCTGAAACAAAACAGTAAACTCACTTTCCATAGCTTCAACTATACGCTTTTTTATGTCCTGGCTTAAACCATGTATCTTCGGCTTAAACTTACCTAAGGCTTTTTTTCTTACTCTGTATATAAACTGATGATTAGTCCACTCGGACCGACGTTCATGCCGCAAATTTTCTTTTATCCATTCGTATATCTCTTCTTTCATAACTAAAGGCAAATAGTCATAAAATAAATTCTGGAACTGTGTCGCAAGATGCACCTCAGCGCAATCAAACTGCGCGAACTTACCGAACGCTTCAGACGGTAAAGTCGACGCGCCATGCTGAACCGCACCGGCAATACCGTATTTTTTACGGCCTATCTCAGAGATGGCTTTTATTGTTTCAAAGTTTATCATTATCATAGCTAACGTACCGTCAGGCAGAACAACACCGCCATGCGTTGTGCCTGTCTGTATACTTATTTTTGATATGCCTTTTTTGCCGTCAAGCATCTGCCTATGGCCCTGCATAAAAGCATCAAACTCATCGATTGTAGAATTCTTACCGCCCACTTCACCGATTTCGCCGCCAAGACATATATCGATACCTTCAGGCTGTATTTCTCTTACATATTTGGCCAAAGTGGATGTGATATCGGAATTAAGTCTCTGCTGTTGGAAGTATCCGTCTTCCGATAAATCAACTAAAGGGGATCCGTCAATATCAATATTGTAAAAACAGATATCAACCGCACGTTTAATAACCTTCTTTAAACGCGCTATTTCACTCTCTTTATCCATAATAAAGTTCTTGCTCTTGATCTGAAAATGATCGCCCTGGAAAAATACCGGCCCGCGATAACCTTCTTTTATCGCGGCAAGCATAATAACAGAAAAATATTCTTTCAAACTCTGATCGGTATACTCAATCTCCGTTTCGGCAATTTCAAAGATAAAAGCCGCCGCATTGAATTTTTTCGCTATACGAAACACAGCTTGAGCTTTATCATAAGTAAGTGTTCGTATATTAATCGCCGGCACAGTGAACCCGCTTATGTCGCCTCGGCCGCGAGCATCATACAATCCGCTGATTGACGCGGGATAAATACCGTTAACACGTCCGACCTCATAAGCAATCCACGCGCATAACCCCCGCAAATACTGGTCCTTGGATAAAGCTACTGTCTTAGCCAAAGCATCTATCTTCTGTCTAACGAACAATTCGTCATTCAAGACTTCGACCGTACCGCTATCGGTACACGCCAGTATCTCACCATCAAAAATTTCCCGTTCATTCTGAAAAATCATAATTAAGTTAAAATTTTTATCAGATCAAAATAGGTATCCACTTCTATATCTTTCGGTTTAGTTACTTCTTTAAGATCAAAAAAACCCAATTGTCCCGTGTTAAGACATACACATTTACCCGCCTCACCTTTTTTCAATAACTCGACCGCAAAATTGCCTAACCGTGCCGCGAGTATCCTGTCAAATGCCAGCGGTGAACCGCCGCGCTGTATATGTCCTAAAACCACCTGCCTGGTCTCAAAACCCGTCTTATCCTGTATAAGATGCAAGATATCAGCAGCATGCGCTTTACCCTCGGAAACTATTATTATCCAAGTGACCTTTCCTGAAGCATGTCCTGCTTTTATTCTGGCGCATATATCATCTATATTATAATCACGCTCAGGAACTATCAATTCCTCGCAACCTCCGGCCAATGCCACACGTGAGGCTATATACCCGCAATCACGGCCCATAACTTCAACAATAAATATGCGTTCCATACTTATAGCCGTATCACGTATCTTGTCTAAAGCATCCAGCGCGACGTTAACCGCAGTATGCGCGCCTATTGTATACTCTACTCCGTTAATGTCATTATCAATAGTCGCCGGTACGCCTATGACCGGAAAGTCATATTTAGAACTTAAAGTATAAGCGCCTGTTAAAGAACCGTTGCCTCCTATAACTATCAACCCGTCAATTTCATTGTCTTTTAAAGTTTTAAGTGCTGCCTGCTGACCTTCCGGTGTTTTAAATCTTTGCGAACGTGCTGTCTTAAGTATAGTGCCGCCCAGATGGATTATTCCCGCGACAGAACGCCTGTCAAGCCTCTGCCAATCATTATCCATCAACCCATTATAACCATGCATAAAGCCGTAAACTTCGATATCATACTGATATGCCGTTCTTACGACAGCACGTATCGCAGCGTTAACCCCGGAACAATCACGAGTCAATAGCCCAATGCGTTTCATTAAAATACTCCGATATCCATCGATCTGGGATATTCAATCAACAAATCATATTCAATAGTTTTTTCTTTGCCCGGCAGAAGCTTGAAATTCCAACGCCAGACTCCTTTTTTATCTTCCCATTCTTTTTCAGCCGGCTCATCCGTAATCATATCTATTTTTATTTTTATATCATCCTGTTCCGAAACAGGGATAGTATCAAAAAGTTCAATATTAATCTCTTCGGGATTATAATTCTCTACCTTCAACTTATATTTCAGGTTAAGCCTTACCTTTTGGGACTTAATGCCTGCTATAAAAGTATCATCAACGTTACGCGCCAATTCTATCTTTTCAACTTTCACCCGCTCATCCGCTCCAAAATAAACCGATGTCTCTTGATCAGTCCCCATATTAGGCAAATAGGTCTTACCTACATAATTATCAGAAATAAATAAATTCGCAGGTCCGTAACGGTATTGGGATTTCCCGCTATTAGTTAATTTGCACATTAAATAAGCATTAGCCGCGGCTTTTGGATAGGCTGAATATAAAAAAAGACCGTCTAAAATCTGTTCGGCTATCAGATATTTATTTTTATCGTTCCCTGTCTTTATATCAACCTTATCCGGCAAGACATACGCTACCGCCACCCCCTGCTCAACAATTTTAGTTTTTTTGTTTATTTCAGCTCCGAACTTATCTGCCGAAACAGTTGAATCTTCAAACATTAATTCAGACTCTACAGCTTGTGCCTTAGCTACAGCCCGATATCCTTTGCGTGCTAAAACACGCGGCCGTAATATCCATGGATTGATATTCGGGAAAGCATTATTCATACTCGGCCTGGCAGTAGATAAAGTCACATTAACATCATCCCAATCCTCACCTGTGTTCTGAGTTATAACCCCATAAGCTGTAAGCCCTACTTTAGCATTTGCTATATCAGCACGTAAATCATATTCCGGACTCCACGATACGCCGCCTACCAGATACGACACTTTCAGAACAGCGTCACTCTCAATACCAGCGGCTAAATCAATTAATATATCACACACACTTTTATCTGATATGCCGCTAAACTGTTTCAGTTGTCTTTTCAACATATCCAATTCTTTATTTTTATCCAGTAAAATTACATCTATATCGCGTAAACGCCCATAAACATCCTCATAGTTCGTACCGAGAAAAGAGAAAGTATCTTGTATCTTTGCAACATCAACAAACTCAACAGAGATTTTTTCCGATATCTTATTTTCAGTAATATTCTGGAAAGCATCAAGAAATTGTATTTTTTTATTGCAAACCATTTTTTCATCATTTAAAGCTTTTATATCGGAATTCAATAAATAAATCTCTGCCTCAAGTTTCTCTACCCGCTCGACAGGAACCTCTTTTAAATAACGAGTAATCACCTTTGCGCCTAACACCTTCGCTTTATTATTAGATAAAACTGATACTCTAAGTGTATGTTCACTAAAAGTCTGAACGATATCACTAAGAATAATCTGGTTATTACCTTTACTAAGATGCACATCAACCGTCCGGCTAATAACCGCCGAACCGGGATATACAATAACATCTGTTATCTTAGATTCTACATTTTCACGATCGGCAAACGTTAACGGACCTATTAATAAACTAAGAAAACATAAAAAAACTACTTTTTTCATATTATCCCCCCCTAAAAAGTATGTTTTATAATACAATATAGTATTTTAGCATCCACGAATATTATTTCAACTATAAGATTTCAAATCAATTCCTCGAGTAAAAAGCAACTCATATCATAAAAATCTCAACGCAAGAACTTCTTATCGCTTGTAAACTCCATAGCCTTTTCATTCACCGGTTTATAAATCCAATATTTTCCTGGTATAATTATTCATCCAGCTCTATATTTCGTTTATCCTACTATCCGGCATCATAGGCAAAAATCTCTTTTTAAGATTTCCCGAATTTTTATCCAACGATACCATTCTTCATTAGCTAAAACAACTAAATATAATCACTTATTTGTATTATTTAATATTGTATAAGTTCAGTATAATGACACTTCACAGGCACGCCTTCCTATCGGTGAAACCAATGGCTCAGTGTGATTACCATGAACCATAATTTGAAAATCAGCTAGTTTCGCAACCGGAGAAAATATCAAAAACCTTATAAATGCAACTAAATAGTTATCATTTTTGATAAAGGACTAGCTGTCCGAAAATTGGTTAGCTGTACCGCCGTTACACTGTGACGAAAACGCTAAATAAGGATTGCATTGCTGAAACACGGTAGGCGTAGCAGGAAGACGGACCAGTACATCGCAACAACTCAATACCGCCTGCTCAGGGTTGAGGGCTACCCGTGTTAATCCCGGTTTAACCCATCTTCTTTTTTTGTCTTAAGAACAATTACACCTAGTGTAGGACCGAGTCCTACACTAGGTTATTTTTATTAACAATAGGTTTTTACCAATACAAGTAGACCAGATCTGTCTATATAATATTAACAAACCAGACGATAAACTCGTCATGTCAAAATAAATATATTTGATAATTTTAATTTTGAAGTATAAAAAAATCAGATAAAAGAGGCGCACATATGTCCGCCCCTAAAATCTGATTACACTACTGCTACCCTATCGCTGCCGAACCTTCTTCACCGGTACGGATCCTAATACACCTTTCAAGACTAGTGACAAATATCTTACCGTCACCGATCTGCCCGGTTCTTGATCCCTTGATGATAGCATTGATGGCCAAATCAAGATACTTCTCGTTAACCGCGATTTCAAGTCTGACTTTTTTCAAGAGGTTAACTTCGTGAATAACACCTCTGTAAGTCTCGCTGAAACCTTTTTGCTGGCCACAGCCCAACACATTGGTAATAGTCATCTTACAAACGTCCGCGTCAAGAAGCGCTTTCTTAACGTCCGGCAGTTTATGAGACTGTATCATTGCCGTAATTAGTTTCATAATAACTTACCTCCGTTAATTATCTACTCATTATTAAATATCTGAAAACCCGCATACGCTTCCATGTTATGCTCAGATATATCCAAACCTATTAACTCTTCTTCCGGCGTAACACGTATACCTATGGTCGCTTTTATTACTTTAAACAAAATCATGCCTAACAAAAATGCCCACAGGAAGGCCGCGCCCACACCTATAAGCTGTGTGGTCAGCTGTCCAAAACCACCGCCGTATAATAACCCGCCGTTTGCATCTCCGATGCCAAGTACTTTTTCAGCATTGAATAATCCGCATGCTATAGTTCCCCATGCGCCGCAAACACCGTGTACCGATACTGCACCAACCGGATCGTCAATCTTGAGGACCTTATCAATGAATATTACACTCAAAACAACCAAAACACCTCCGGCAAGCCCTATAACTAAAGAACCCATAGGCGTAACCGTATAACATCCCGCAGTAATGGCTACAAGTCCGGCTAACGCTCCGTTAAGAGCCATTGAAACATCAGGTTTTTTGAATAATATCCATGACATTATCATAGCTGAAAAAGCACCTGCAGCCGCAGCAAGGTTAGTAGTAACAGCCACACGTCCTATCTCACCATTACCAACAGTAGTAGAACCCGGATTAAAACCGAACCATCCGAACCACAATATAAACACACCTAACGCCGCAAGATTAATATTATGACCGGGTATAGCTCTGGATTCACCGTTTCTTGCATACTTGCCTATTCTCGGCCCCAAGACTATCGCACCTGCCAACGCCAACCAACCGCCTATAGAGTGGACTACTGTTGAGCCTGCAAAATCACAAAACGGTACAGTCAAATTCTCTAACCATCCACCGCCGTTTAACAATCCGCCCCATGCCCATGAACCAAAGACAGGATAGATAAAAGCACAAATGAACACACTATAAGTCAAATATGCTTTGAACTTTGTCCGGCCGGCCATCGCGCCTGAAACTATAGTCGCGGCTGTACCTGCAAAGACTGTCTGGAAAATCAAAAAAGTATAGTTCCAATGCGCACCATCACCAAACACACCACTTATCATAAAATCTGTTGTCCCAAAAAAACCGTTAGAAACACCGAACATTAGCCCAAAGCCGATAAAGAAAAACACCATCGTACCTATAGAAAAATCCATTAGATTTTTCATAATGATATTAACGGAATTCTTCGCTCTTGTAAAACCGGCTTCGACCATTGCAAACCCTGCTTGCATAAAAAACACCAAGAACGCCGCGACAGCCGTCCAGACAATATTTAAATTCGTCTGAAGCATCTCAATCGCGTTTGCGTTTGTTACCGCATCCTCGGCATATAACGGCAAGCAGCATACCGCTAATAAGCCCAGGATCGGTACCGCACGATACAAACATTTCATAAACTTTCGAAACATAATCATGCCTCCTTTTCTTAGAAACTAAAACCTAAAGAAACTCCGCCATAAAACTGTTCTTTCTGATCCCATCCACCGCCTGACTTAAGATCCGCAAACGGTACGCTATAGCCTATATTAGGAGTAAGCGTAACATTTTCCGTTAACGGAATGGTCAACGCCATTGTTGATAAAAGATATCCTCCCTTACCGTCAATAAACGCGTTATCGTTATAACCATATTCCATGCCAAGATCTAATCCGATACCGTATTCTTCAATAAGAGTAAAGCTATGGCCTATACCTACCATAATATAATTACCAT
>JAQVMQ010000044.1 GCA_028703535.1 Candidatus Omnitrophota bacterium
AGAAGAGTAAGTAAATCGAGGGAAATCCTTTCCCTCGAGCTCCTTTTAAGGTTCGAGCCCTCCTAAAAGAGACAAAAAAATAACCCCCGTCTTGTTAGACGGGGGATTATTTTTTTATGGCTCCCCGGCGAGGGCTCGAACCTCGGACCTATTGGTTAACAGCCAACCGCTCTACCGACTGAGCTACCGGGGAATATCCAAATTATTATCTAATTGACTTTTTAAAACATAGACATAATACATAAAATCAATATATTTACCAACTGTCCATAATAAAATTTATATTTTATTACGGCATCTCGCCAACATAAATGTTAGCAGAAGCTACTCTCCGAGCCTATCGGCTCGTAGAGCCGGAGGCCGGGGAAAATCCAAATTTTTTAAGAACAAATTTAATGACAATATATAAATATATATAATCACTGTAATTTTCTATTGCTAACAGCTAATAGCTACATGCTAACAGCTATATGCAATGAAAAATGATTATAACGTATTTAGGTATATGCGTCAAGAGTTTGATATCCCTTAATTTATATTAAAAAGAGTGGTGTTTTTACACCACTCTTTCATACTTCACTTAGAATTTCCTGCCACATAATTAACTTCTATTTAGGCAGATCCGCTCTCTGGCGAACAGCTAATTTAATCCTCCGGGAACATCTCAATAGGCTGTCCGGTAGATTTATCATATATAGCACGCGCCTTCATATCACCACAGTTTTTGTATGTCTTTTCAACTATTATACCACCATACGGGTTCCCTACACACGCGTCCGACCCAAAAGGGCTTCTGCCTATAATAGCTCTTATAGTCTGATTGGGTGTATGACATTGGCCTGTCCCCGAACTACCTGATGCACCGTGTCCAAGATAACAGGTTGTCTTCTTAGAACCTAACGTATATTTCGTTGTATCTATTTGTCGACATTTAAATTTACCATTTCTACCGTTATAACAACCTGTCGCGACCTCATTAGAACTGCAGGAACTATCTCTGTACTTTTCTGACCCGGTAAGTATTGAAGGGTCCGGCAAAGGACAACAAGCCATTGCGATATAATATGGTGAGCTGTATGTCGTATCATCTATGGCAAATCCGGCATAACCGTCAGGACAACTGACATTACCTGACCGGCTATCAATTATGACTATATTGCTACTGTTACATATAACAGGCTGCGAAAAACGTTTTAACGCTTTTATATCACCGTTACTAAGTTTAATCTTGGCGTTAGTTGCTGCCGAACTATCAGGCTCGACAAGTTCAATGCCATAGTCGGTATTTCCTTTATGTATTTTAAGCGGTGAGGTGCTTGTAGATTCGGGATTTACGGCTATTGGAACCGTATCGCCATTATCACGTATACGCAAGCCAATGTCCTCATCAGCAAAAACAGTAAATGTGATTAAAATAGATAAAAAGCTTATTATTAATCTTTTAGCATCCATATTTCACCATCTTTCGGGCTATCAGGATCATGATCTCTAGGTTCAATTATAAAACGCGGGACAGAAACAGCACCGTTGGCATTTATATAAACAAAATGTTCGGCGCCTGTTCCGGTCCTTATCCATATATCACCACCAGTGTCGACACCCAAACCTGCCCAATTGGTCGCACTAAAATCATAAAATAATAATTTGGTATCTTCACGTTCGGCCGTTGTCTCAGAGCCATTATTAGGAGAAAGGGCCTTAGAGGAATAGATAGTATCATCAACTGTAAGCTTATAATCTAAAGCCCCTCCACTATCAACGCCGACACCGACATTCCCGTCTTGATCTACTATTAAAGTGTTGTCATCTGCACTATACAAGCTGCCAGACCAAAACAGTACTGTTAAAATTGATAATATTGATATTATGTTATTGAGACATTTTCTCATATCGCCCTCCCCCTTTTTTCGGTTCCCAACCATTAAAGTATAACATAAATAATTTACAATTAGCAAGGCCTCTACAACAAATTACTGGCTACCTCAGCAAGTTCCGAACGTTCGCCACGCTCAAGATTTATATGGGTATAGAACTTTTGTCCGCGCATCTTGTCTATTAGGTGACTTAACCCGTTTGAATATGTGTCCAAATAAGGATGATCAATTTGGAATATGTCACCGGTAAATACAAGTTTTGTGCCCTCACCTGCACGTGTAATTATTGTCTTTATTTCATGCGGTGTAAGATTCTGCGCTTCGTCCACTATGAAATAAACATTTACCAAACTGCGGCCGCGTATATAGGCAAGCGGCGCTATTACAAGTTTTTCTTTTTGTAAAGTTTCCTGTATTTGTTTATGGTTTTTGGCATAATCTATATAATCGTTTTTTATCACCCCTAAATTATCAAATAACGGCTGCATGTAAGGTTCTATCTTCTCACCGGCGTCACCGGGAAGATAACCTATATCTTTATTACTTAACGGGACTATCGGACGTGCCAGAAATATCTGACGATAATGTTTTTTACTTTCAAGTGCCGACGCTAACGCTAAAAGTGTCTTGCCCGTACCGGCACGGCCTGTTATAGTTACAAGCTCGACATTATCATCTAACAATGCGTTCATTGCGAATGTCTGTTCGGCATTACGCGGCACTATACCCTGTGCCAGATGTTTATCTACACGGGAAATCTTATTTTTCGAAGCGTCAAAACGTGCAAGCACCGATTGTTTGCCGCTGCGCATTATCATATATTCGTTTGGCCAAAGATCTTTCTGGAACTTGACACTGTCGATTTCTATCTCGTTAGGCCGTTTATGCAGTTGAGTAATGACATCCGGATTAACATCCTCTTCTATTCTATAGCCTTTATATATGTCCGATATATCTGTTACATGGTCACTTTTATAATCCTGCGCTTCTATACCAATAGACTTAGCTTTCATCCTGAGATTAACGTCTTTTGAAACTAAAACTATATCTTTGTCCGGGTGATCTTTATATTGGCACTGCGCAATATACAATATATGATGGTCAGGTTTATCTGAAGAAAAGTTAACTTCAAAATCTTCCTGAAATTTCTGGGATAATTTAACACGCAGACGCCCCAGGCCTTTGCCTATTTCAACACCATTTTCGAATATCTTATCACCATGCATAGCATCTATTGAACGTAAAAATTTACGCGCATGGAAATTCAACGTATCATTTCCTTTTTTAAATTTGTCGAGTTCTTCTATTACTGTTATTGGTATTACAACCTGATTTTCTTCAAATTTATAGATACAGTCTGAATCATGAAGTATAACGTTTGTATCAAGTATGAATATTTTTTCACGCTTCTCATCATTCATTTACTCTCCCTTTTTTGACCTATATTATATAAATGCTTACCCAATACCTTCAAATCAAGTAACCTATCAACTAAACAACAACTCGTCTATCCTGCAATGCTTTAGCTAACGTAGCCGAATCGATATACTCTATTTGTGTGCCAAGCGGTATACCGATCGCTATCCTGTACATTTTTATTTTATATGAAGATAATTTTTTTATCAAGTATTGGGCTGTCAGCTCTCCCTCATTATTAGGGTTAGTCGATATTATTATTTCTTTTATTGAACCTTTTGCTATACGATTTATTAAAGGGCTGATGTAAAGATCGCCGGGGTAAACTCCGTCAAGCGGAGAGATCGCGCCCATTAAAACATAATATAATCCATTATACTGGCCAGTTTTTTCAATCGCCATTATATCTTTAGGATCTTCCACAATACAAACCACATCTTTATCGCGTGAGGGTGCCTGACAAATATCGCATGTATCGTCTGTCGCAAAGTTATTGCATATACCGCAAGTTTTTATTTTCGATTGGACTGTGGTTATCTCACCGGCAAGTTTCTCAAGTTCACCTTGCGGCATTTTCAACATATGATAGGCTATACGTTCAGCACTTCTACGGCCTATACCGGGAAATTTTGTAAGATGGTTTATAAGTTGTTCAAATATATCAGGAAATTTCATTTTTATAATAAAATAAAACCTTAATTTTAATCATCAGTATGTATCGTGCCCCCAAACGTATCAAGCAGATCATTAATGAATTCATTATCGTCCTGCTTGATATCAACTTTTTTCGGTATATCGCCCTCATAAGATGCAGACATATTACTATCGTCAATGCTGTCCGGTAACAATTCGCTTTTGACGCTTACGGCTTCAGCTTCTTGCGGCTCGCTAACGACCGCTATAAGTTCAAATTTTATGCCGATATCTTTGCCCATAACCTTTGATACAAATTTTTCTATATATTCTACATTCTTCGGCATTTCAAGTATCTCTTTATGGAATTTTTGGGATTCAGGGAAAGCTATTTTTATTATTTTTCCGGATGATGACATAGGTTTTGCGAATGAAAGGTGTGTAGCTATCGACACACGCTCACGCTGCATAGCAAGCAGTATATTCTGCCATTTGTTCATGAATATATTAAGTATCATATTATCTTTAACGTTATCGTCTTTATCCGATAATCCGCAAGACGGATCTGACGACTGCCGTTTGAGTTCGGTATTTTCAAGATCAAGATCTCCGAAATCTACACTCATTGTGTTGTCTGTCTTTTTTTCTATTTCAGCCGAGCCGGTTTTTTGCACTTGCTTTACATCAGCATTGGAGATGTCTGCATTACCATCAGGCATAACAGGTTTTTGCGTAACAGGCGGATTCTTCGGCTGATATTGGTTTTTTGCATAATCTACTTCTTCACGGCGTGCAAATTTTATTAAAGCCAGCTCTAACGGTATACGTATGGTATTCAACTGTTTGGCTATAGCTTTGGCTTCTATCAGAAGGTCTATCGCGCGCAATACTTCCGGTGCCGATATTTTTTTTGAAACTTCGGCAATTGCTTTCTTACCGTCCGGCGAAATATCTGTTACAAGATTAAATGCCGGTAGACTTACTTTCGATAACAATACTACCCGTAAATATTCTATTAGACCGTTAAGCAGTATTGTAAGATCTTTGCCTTCCTGCACACGTTTATCAACAAACATCAGCAATTCGGTTAAATTTTTTGTAATAGTCAAGATCAATGTTTGCAATAATGTTTCTTCGTCTATTATCCCTAAAAATGAAAATATATCGTCAACTAATCCGCCCTGTGATATTACAGGCGCAAGTTGATCAAGTAATGACTCGGCATCACGTATACTGCCGCCCGCCGAACGTGCTATCGCATATAATAAGCTGTCCGGTATTTGAAGTTTTTCCGACTTAGTTATTATCTTTAACTTTGTCACAATGTCCTCTAACAACAACAAGGTAAATTGAAATTTCTGACAACGTGATAATATTGTAGGTATTATTTTCTGCGGATGAGTCGTAGCGAAAATAAATTTCACATGCGACGGCGGCTCTTCTAAAGTTTTAAGTAACGCATTAAACCCGTCAGATGTTATCTGGTGAACCTCGTCTATTATATAAACTTTATATTTTGCGCCTATAGGCGAAAGCTTGACGTTCTCGCGTAACGAACGTATATCGTCTATACCACGATTCGAAGCACCGTCTATCTCAATAACATCAAGTGCCATACCTTTTGCTATCTCAAGACAGCTTGGACATTTACCGCACGGTGTAATCGTCGGCCCGTTAACACAGTTGAGCGACTTAGCAAATATCCTCGCCATGGAAGTCTTACCGCAGCCGCGCGGGCCGCTGAAAAGATAAGCATGATGGATATGGTTTTTTTCAATAGCAGTCTTTAATGCCGTCACTACATGCCGCTGGCCGATAACTTCACTGAAATTTTTCGGGCGATACTTTAACGCAAATGCTTGATAACTCATGCTGTTTATTCTCCGTATATAGAAAGTAATTCTATAGCTTAATTAACATCTATACGACACAGCCTATATTAGATATCAGGGCTGTCCACCGTAAGTCTTATATTCAACTCGTCCAACTGTTTTTTATCAATACACGACGGTGCGTCTGTCATGGGGCACTGCGCACGCTGTGTCTTGGGAAACGCCATAACGTCACGTATAGAGTCACATCCCAAAAATAAAGTCAATAACCTGTCCAACCCTATTGCGATACCACCATGCGGCGGCGCGCCATACTTAAATGCCTCCAATAAAAAACCAAAACGTTTGGCTGCTTCTTCATTTTGGATACCTAATATGTCAAATATTTTCGACTGTACTTTAGGCGAATGTATTCTTATACTGCCGCTTGCAAGTTCCACACCGTTGATCACCAGGTCATAAGAACGTGACCGGATGTTACCATAATCGCCCGATTCAAATTTCGTCATATCCTCATCACAGAAAGAAGTAAACGGATGATGCTCCGAATCCCAGCGTTTTTCTTCTTCGTTATATTTGAATAACGGGAAATCTGTTACCCATAAAACATCAAATTTTGTTTTATCTATAAGACCGCGGTCTTTTGCTATCTTTAAACGCAAATTGCCTAACACTGTATCACATACAGCCAAACTATCAGCACAGAAAAACACAATATCACCAGCTGAGGCAGAAGTTTTTGACAATATGCTTTCTAACTCGTCCTGTTTAAAAAATTTCTGTATCGGTGACTGTATTTTATCTTCACGAATAACAAAATAGGCTAATCCTTTTGCGCCCCAGCTTTGAGCAAGCGCGGTAAGCTCATCAATCTTTGAGCGGCTATAATCCGCACAGCCTTTAGCTGTTATAGCTTTTATCTTACCGCCCGACGCCAGTGTCTGGCTGAACACTTTAAATTCACAATCTTTTAGCATATCGGAAAGGTCTATAAGCTCCATAGCGAACCGTCTGTCAGGCTTATCTGAACCGAACCGGCTCATGGCTTCGCTATACGGCATACGTTCAAATCTGTCCGGTAAATCATAATTTATTATCTCTTTAAATAATTTCTTCAATAACCCTTCGAACAATAAAAATATATCTTCCTGCTCAACAAACGACAGTTCAACGTCAAGCTGGGTAAATTCCGGCTGTCTGTCGGCACGCAGGTCCTCATCTCTGAAACATTTAGCGATTTGATAGTAGCGGTCAAACCCCGCGACCATAAGTATCTGCTTAAATATTTGCGGTGATTGAGGTAACGCATAAAACTGACCTTCATTCACACGTGACGGAACGAGATAATCACGCGCTCCTTCAGGTGTAGATTTTGTCAATATAGGCGTCTCAATATCAATAAACCCTTCTTTATCCAAATAGTCACGCATTATTTTTGTTACGCGATAGCGTGTCCGTAAATTGTTCTGCATAAGCGGACGCCGAAGATCGACATAACGATATTTCAAACGCGCTTCTTCGCCTACCGGGATATCGTCTTTAACCTCAAACGGAGGCGTTAAAGAATCGTTTAATATGGTTACTTGTGTAATTAAAACCTCGATCTTTCCGGTCGGCAGCTTGGGATTTTCCGTATCGTCAGGACGTTTGCGGACTGTACCTTTAGCCTGTATAACAAATTCCGAACGCACTTTTTCGGCAACTGCATGGACTTGCGCGTTTGATTCTTTGTCAAACACAGTTTGTGTAATACCATACGCGTCACGCAAATCCAAAAATATAATGTCGCCATGGTCACGACGTGATAATACCCAACCGCAAAGTGTTACCTCTCCACCTATATCTTTTTCATTTAACTGTCCGCATGTATGTGTACGTAACATCTTTAAATCCTTTCCTTTGAATTTTTCTCTATAAGTTTGCTTAAATTTATAAGCTCAGCAGCTATCACTTTAAGTTTAGCTTCTATACGTTCTTCAATCCCGCTTGATAAACGTTTAGCTGTTAACAATTCATTAAGCCAAAGTCCGGTTTCATCTATCGCTCTTATTGCAAGCGACCAGCAAGCAAGTTTCGCCGTATCATCATCAGCTTTCATGCCGTCTATAAAAGACGCCAGGATATTTGTTAAAGCTCCCAAAAATTTATCTTCTGTACCACGCGAAACATTAGTTACGCTTAGGTTCTCAATTATTATAACCGTTTCGGAAACAAAATCGCATATGTATTTTTTAATATCTTCAGAAAGAACAATTATTTTCTGTCCGTCCATTAATGATAAATTACTTAAACGATATCAAACGTTTTATTATCTCTACTTTATCTAACATTTCCTGTTTGGAATTCATCATATCGCGAAACATAATTTTGCCGGCTTTTATCTCATCATCTCCAAGTACGGCAATATATTTTATATCCTGCTTCTGGGCCGCACGGAACTGCGCTTTAAGTGAACGCGAACAGTAATCCATATCCGCTGATACACCCTCATTTCTTAAAAATTTCACAAGCGCGTATCGTTCGTTTATATAGTTATCGTTATGGCCTGCTACATATATATCAATAACAGGTTGTGCAACTTTAAGTTTTGAAATAAGCATTATCCGTTCCATGCCCAACGCAAAGCCTACTGCCGGTATATTCGGCCCGCCAAGGTTACTTATAAGATTATTATATCGTCCGCCGGCACCTACCGCGTCCTGTGAACCCAGATCAGACGATACTATCTCAAATACCGTGTTAGTATAATAATCTAAACCCCTCACTAAGAAAGGATCATATTCAAACGCTATCTCTATAGATCTCAAAACATTTTTTAATTTGTCAAATTCGTCTTTGCATTTAACGCACAAATGGCTGTCCTTAAAATCCAGGGCTTTGATTATCTCACGGCATTTCTTTTCTTTACAATCTATAACACGCAGCGGGTTAGTCAAAACACGCCTCAAACAATCAGGGCACAGTTCATCTTTATACGGAGCAAGGGCTGTCTTAAGATTTTCGGTCAATCTCACTTTATCAGCATGACAACCAAGCGAATTAAGTTTAACTGTTTTATTTTTCACACCTGAGGCGTCAAGCATATTAACAGCCAACGCTATGATATCGGCATCTATCAAAACAGTGTCTGTCCCGCCAATCGCCTCAACCCCTAGATGATGGAATTGCCTTAACCGTCCTTTTTGAGGACGTTCACCGCGAAACATCGGGCCGGTATAAAATAATTTATGGAACGGCTTTTTTTTGTTAAGCGCGTTCTCTATATAATACCGTATAACTTGCGCCGTGCCTTCCGGCCTGAGCGCTATATCCTGTTTACTTTCAGCAACGGCACGTACAGCTTTAAATATCTGTTTTTCTACTATATCGGTAACTTCGCCCACCGCACGCACAAAAACAGAAGTATCTTCCAATACGGGCAGATTGATCTCTTCACAGCCGTATAATAACGCAGTCTGCCGCGCTTTATCTGTTATGAAATTAAATTTTGACAGCACGTCCTGCGCAAAATCCGTTGTACCGCGTATAGCTTGGCACTTTTTAAATTGTTTAGGTTCAGACATTTACTATTCTCTCCGGCTTGTTTTGATTTTTTCGCGCGGTAAGTGTGTTATTTAATGCACTAAAAGCAAATTATTTTATATCTTCCATCTTAAGGCCCGGCTTGAAAGATACTTTAATCCTTTCCGGTATCGGCACTTCCTCACCGGTCTTGGGGTTACGTCCAACACGCGAGCGGCATTGTTTAACGGAGAATATTCCGAAATTACGCAACTCTATACGCTTGCCGTCTTTCAAGGCTTTAAGTATCGTGTCGAAAGTACGCTGGACGATCTCTTTTACTATAACTTGCTTTATGCCCGTATCCTCACTGATCTTCAATACTATATCTCTTTTACGCATGTAGTTAGTCTATCATCAGATTTTTTGTATGTCAATATACATAAAGTTAGGTAACACTTTGCTGTTGTGTGGGTTATAACCGTAACAAAAGATTTTCTTTGCCGACAAGCTCAGCTATTTGTTTAAGGTTTTCTTCTGTCGGATCAAGCAGAAATTTATCGTCAGTCCTTATTCTTATACCCATCATTATTTTATCTTTAAGGCTCAATATTACCGGCACACCTCCTGTATGTGTTCCGCCTGATATTACAGCTTTAAGTTTCATTAAAAGCTCTTTGTCTTTAGGTATAGTTATACTTACCTCTTTTAGCTTATCCTTAAGCTGTTCAATGGGTATAATATCTTCGGCTAATATTTTCAGTACCTGATCTCTCCTATCCGCCTTGCCGCGTATAACGACTATCGCACCTTCAGATACCATGAATCCTTTCTCTTCGAAAAGTTTAGGAAAGACTACGGTCTCGATAGAGCTTGTTTCATCTTCGACTGAGAGTATCGCCATACGCGAATTGTTACGTTTTGTCAAAAGCATCTTGGCTTTGTCTATTACACCGCATATAGTAACATCACCGCTAAAAGTCGAATCAAGCAAATTATTAATTTTACGCCGTGCCAGCCGGCCGGTAAGCATTTTGTAAGTTTCAAGCGGATGACCTGTAACGTATATACCCAAAAGCATTTTTTCCTGCCTTAACCGCTCAATAAAAGGCCATTCTTCTATTTCAGGAATAGGCTGTTTAACCGTCGCGGCAAAAAACATCAACTGGTTAGGATCGGATTTCTTCCCTGAACGAGCAAGCACGGAATCAAGCATCGCAAACATCTGTGAACGTTTAAGCCCGAGAGAGTCCATCGCACCTGATTTAATCAAACTTTCCATGACTTTTTTATTTACCGTACGCGAAGGCATACGATCACAGAACTCAAAAAAATCTTTATAGCTACCGCTTGTTTTGCGTTCATCAATTATAGTTTTAAGCGCCGCACCACCGACATTTTTTATCGCTATAAGACCAAACCGGATACTGTTATCGTCGATAACAGTAAAATTAGCGTAACTTGTGTTTATGTCCGGCGGTAAAATATTTATCTTCATATAACGCAGTTCATTTATATACTGCACTATTTTATCTGTATCATTACGTTCACTTGTGAGAACCGCCGCCATAAATTCAACAGGAAAATTAGCCTTAAGATAGGCTGTCTGATACGATATCAAAGCATACGCCGCGCTATGGCTTTTGTTAAAGCCATAACCGCCGAAATATTCTATAAGATCAAATATTTGTTCGGCACGTTTCTCATCTATTCCGTTAGCTTTAGAGCCTTTCATAAACTGCTCACGCTGCTTTTCCATTATACTGGTAATCTTCTTGCCGATAGCCTTACGTAAAGTATCAGCCTGCGCCATATCAAAACCCGCAAGCACAGCGGCTATCTGCATAGTCTGTTCCTGATAAAGTATTACACCGTAAGTCTCTTTAAGTATGTTCTCAAGTTTAGGATGCGGATATGCTATAGGCTTAGCGCCCTGCTTACGCAGAATAAAATCTTCTACCATACCGCTGCCTAACGGACCCGGCCGATATAACGCCAAAACAGCTATAATATCTTCAAACCGTGACGGCTGCATCTTCATCAATATCTCGCGCATCCCGCGACTTTCAAGCTGAAATACACCAACCGTATCGCCGCGGCCGAAAAGTTCAAACGTCTTTTCATCGTCGAGTCGTATTTTAGAAATATCTATACTGACATTTTTTGTACGCTTGATTATTTTCAATGTTTCATCTATCAGCGTCAAAGTCTTTAATCCCAAAAAGTCCATTTTAAGCATGCCGCATTTTTCTATGTCGGACATATCATAGGCCGCTATCTGTTCACCGTCATTACCACGTATTACCGGGACACGTTCCGTAACGGGTTTATCGGAAATCACTACACCGGCAGCATGTATAGACGCATGGCGCGATAAACCTTCAAGCCGCATTGAAACATCAATAACACGTTTGATACCGCTATCGTTATTATAAATAGCCGCAAGGTCCGGGTTAATATCTATCGCTTCTTTTAAAGTTACATGCGCACCGTGTGCATTATGTATCATTTTAGCTACTTTATCTATCTCGCCATAGCTAAAAGCCATAAC
>JAQVMQ010000084.1 GCA_028703535.1 Candidatus Omnitrophota bacterium
TTATTGTCCGCGTTTACTATTACAGAGTGCTGTAATAGCAGCGGATTAGCAAAAAATAAGAGACCGCAGAACCATAATGAATATTTGACATTATCTAATTTGTATTTTTGAGCTAACAAATTTAAAGTCAAAAGTGTTATCATTAAAGACAACATAAACTGGAAAATGCCATAACTACGTAAAACAAAAGAACTTCTTCCGAATATATTTTGTATAATTCCATGGCTTAGAGAATAACCAAGTGAGTGCGTAAGATCATGCCACGGCATGGAAAAAACCGAACCACCAATTTTTATAAGATTATATCCTATAGATGCTTCCTCAGATTCATCAAGCATGAGCGGGCTATTTAAAGATTTGACAAGCACGGCCAGCCCGACGACAGCTATAACAGAAATAATAATAACAAAAAAAACCCGCTGTATATGTTTAGTAGTTATTGTCATTATTATATTTCAAGATCTTAGTAAACCGATCCGTTCTAGGATTTATACGCTCCGGAAAATACTTTGCTGAAATCACCTTCTTCAAGCCGCGCGTCAAAAAAAGCGTTTATCCCTTCATGCTGCCATAAAGTCATAACCTCTTTTATAGCAACCTTGGAGCCATGCTCAAGCCCCGGGACTTTAACATCAGAATACATGACCCTCTTTGTCTTAGAATTTCTGGACATCTTCACTTTATCCATAAAATCTTTCGGAGTTTTTTTAACTGCGGCTAAATGTGTTATTAAAACTTTATATTTATTTTTTTCAATAAAAGAAAAGAAATCGTCTTCCGACTCGACTATATCAAGAACCATCTCCTCTGAAGAAATCACCCGGCTTATTACTTCTGTAGCACTTGTCTGATTGCTGAATACCAACGCCCGGCCTTTAAAAACGCCCTCTATCTTCGCAAGTAAATTTGCCCCTTCAAACGGCTTTGAGACAAAATCATCAACGCCCATGGCTTCAAACGTATCCTGCATAGCCGCTCTTCCGGTTAAAATTATTACTGATATATCTGCGGTTTTAGGATCTTTTTTTATGGTTTTAAAAAAATCAAAACCGTCTATGTCAGGCATGACGACGTCTAAAACTATCATGTCGATTGTTTCATTTTTTAATATATCCAACCCTTCACGTCCGGATTTAGCACAGGCGACCTCATATCCGGCAGAAAGCAGTCTTGACTCAACCATTTTTAAGATATTCTGTTCATCATCAACTATTAATATTTTTTTCGACATAATAAATCCTCCTCCGTAACTATCCCAATTTTTTGAATACATCTTTGATATCCTGAACATCCTCAGGAATAGACAAAACCATGATTTTCATTTTTAATCCAAGAAACACTGTGCTGTCTGAGATACTGAATTTTAGCACATTTTCAATATTTTTCATAGTATCATATATTTCCTTTCCATGCTCATCCGGAAACAGAAAATATAAAGTATTTTTGTTTATCAAAAAATTTTCAACAACAAGATTTTTACTTTTCAAATATTGGTTTAAAACATCAGCAAACATTGATATACGCTTATTTCTAATGTTTGGTTCCAGCGTCTTAGGAAAACTTACCTTGACAGAAGATACTGAAAACTTGAAACCCTGCGTAATTGCTGAATTTAAAAAGTCTGCTGTATTTTCCTGGAATAATTCAAATGGATTATGCATCTTTAACTTAAAAGTTATTTTTGTGCCTTTGCCAATCTGACTGGCAGCTTCTATTTTACCGCCATGCGCCTCAACAATATCCTTACATATAGCTAAGCCTAAGCCGGTGCCCGGCTCACCAAACTTCGCGTTCGTTTTCAGCATTTGAAATCGCTTAAATAATCTGGGCAGGTCATTCTCTGATATTCCATGCCCCGTATCCTGAACAAAACATTCCAGATATCTTAATCTTTTTTTTATACCGACGGTTATTGCCCCTTTCTCAGTAAATTTAACAGCATTACCTATAAGATTTGCAAAAACCTGAGAGAGCTTGTCTTCATCCGCGTATATACTGATTTTCTCTTTGGGGATACGTATTTTTATATCTATATTTTTACTTTGTGCCTTTGGAAAAAAAGACGTCGCTATTTTCTTTGCAGTCAACGCGACATCGACAGCCTTACGTTCTAACCGCGTACCTTCAACTTCGAATTTAAATAAGTTAAGTAAATTGTCAACTATCCTCTTTAATCTGTCTATCTCCTGTAATACAATAGATAAAAACTCTTTCTGTGAAGCGTTTATTTCTCCCAAAACCCCATCAAGAACCTGGCTTACCCCCTCCCTTATAGGCACTAACGGCGTTCTCAACTCATGCGAAACAACTCCTACCCAGTCTTGTTGTATACGTTCCAATTTCCTTCGCTGTGTAATATCGACTACTATACCCTGAAAGGCGATTTCATCGCCTTCTAGAACTTTATTAATAAATATCATAATAGGAAATTTGGTTTTATCTCTGGAAATAGCCTCACATTCTATCCTGTCGGACTCTTTATTGCCTCTAAGCATGTCTGATATTTTTTCTTTGACTTTAGAGATATCTTCATATGATATCATATCTTGAAAATGCATTCCTCTTCTTTCAAATTCATCTCTGGAATATTTAAACAATTTAAGTTCGGCATTATTTATATACGCTATTTTAAATTTATCATTCATGGTAAAGACTGTTTGCGATAATAAATCTACCAATCGCCTGTACCGCCGTTCTTTCTTTAAAAGCGCATTCTGCATATTCTTCTTATATGAGATATCTTTGGCTATACCCATTGACCCGCAAATATTCCCCGCCTCATCTTTCACGGTAACTAAAGAAAGATCAACATCTATCAAATTACCCTTTCTATCCTGCATTTTTGTTTCAAAATGGCTTATTTTGGATTCCTGTGACAGATGTTTAGACTTAATCTCATCCCACGCGCTGCTT
>JAQVMQ010000085.1 GCA_028703535.1 Candidatus Omnitrophota bacterium
GACAGAAAGTGATACACCCCTGACAACCGCCCTGCCGCCATAAGATTTGGCCAAATTATAAACTTCAAGAATTCTCATATCTCAATTATTTTATCAAAAATCCTTATTTTTAGGATCATAGTTAATTTCAGGCCGCCCTGAGAGTATGGTTTTACCTTCTTTAGCCATATACACCGCTTCTTTAGCGTTAGTCACACTTCCGCCGCGCTCAATACGGACATTCTCCTGAGCCAACACCTTTTCTATAATCTTTTCTTTGGTATCAAAAAAAACGGTTACTTTATCCCCATAAAGTTTACTTTTATCACCTGAAGCAATAACATTATTATTAAACACTGCTTCTTCCTTAATATAATCTATATCTAAAGGCCCATCACAATCTACCCGCATTTCACCTTTCCCATGGTCGTCGGGTATATTAAGAACAACATCTTTAAAGAAACAACCAGTCTTAATATCAATATCGGCCCGGAACCCTATAGCGTCAATATCTATTTCCCCCTTCTTGGCATAAACTTTTTCGTCAGTATATACCTTATTATCCGTTTTATCCCAATTCAATATATCAGATTGAAATTCAACGTCGTCACTTACAATCTTAACATTATGTTCAAGTCTGATATTAAAAGTCAATTTGTCAATAAACGCTTTATCCGAAGTCACCGTGACATTCTTCGCTCCGGAATAATATTTGCCCTTCATATAATCTATTTCAATAATCTCATCATAAATAACCGCCTCTATCCCTTCTATTTCCCAATCGCATGTGCCGTCTTCTTTATAATTAGAAAAATAGAAATCCTGTATACGCTGACCGACAGGCATCTCCAGCGCCTCTTCTTCCTGCGCAAAGCCGGACAAAGACAAAGGGAAAAAAATTAACATATAAATAAATATTCTATTCACTCTGCTCATCCTGCAAAATGTTTGTTCATGGCTTCACAAACGAAGTCACCACTATACCAAATTAACACTAACTTTACAATAAAAATTGAATATTCCAAGAAAAATAAGGGCTATTTTACACGTCTACATAGCTTCAGGATCAGCCAATATAGCATCACGTTTAGCTTCTAGCCCTTTAGCCTCTATTATCAAATCAACTATCTCTCGCACCGCTCCGCATCCGCCTTCTCTGGAAGTAACATAACAAGCAATTTTTATTACTTCATCAACGGCGTCCTTAACTGCGACCGGGACACCTACCTTTTTCATAACAGATACATCAATAAGGTCATCCCCAATAAAACATATTTCATTTTTCGAGATTTTATATTTTTCAGTAATTTTATCAAGTCCCAACTCTTTAGGCAAAAGACCATAAATAACCTCTGCCGCGTGCATATCTTTAGCACGTCTTAACAATATCTCAGACGACCGGCCGGCAGACAATAATATAGTCTTTATACCTAAAAGATGCAGCAGATAAACACCTAGCCCATCTTTCACATTAAATATCTTAAGCTCACGTCCGGTATCGTCGTAGATCATTTCACCTTTAGTTAATACTCCATCAACGTCAAGAACAAGCATGCTGACTTTTTTAAATTTATCGAAAACTTCTTTTTGCATTATTTCTCCGAAAACTGTGCTTGATTGTCAAGTTATTACAAATAAAAAACAAAAGAAAAAGTCTAAATTATCCCGGCTGCTATCAAATCCTGTATATCCAACATACCTACAGGTTTTTTTGTTTTATCAACAACCGGTATCTCGTCTATTTTTTTCATCTCCATTATCTTCATAGCCTCAGAAGCAAGTGCCTGATCTTCGATAACAATAGGACATTTAGTCATGACTTTGCTGACAGGCAAATCCAGCATATCTTTGTATTGTTCTATATTGCGCCGTAAATCCCCGTCAGTAAATATACCTTCAAGCTTACCCTTAGAATCTACTATCGATGCAGCTCCCGCGCCTGATGCAGTTATTTTTACCAGGACATCACGGACAGCAAGTGTCCGCTTAACTACCGGATTAGATTTCTTACTACGCATTATATCCGCGACTTTAAGAAGCAATTTGCGTCCCAACGAACCACGCGGATGGAAAAACGCAAAATCTTTACTTTTAAATCCTTTTAGATTCTGAAGCACAACGCTTAATGCGTCGCATATGGCAAGCATAGCTGTAGTAGAGGTAGTGGGTGCAAGCCCCAACGGGCACGCTTCACGTTCTACTTCAACATTTACAATGCTATCAGAATATTTGGCTAAACTTGATTTATCCTTACCGGTAATGGCTACTATCTTCGCCCCGATTTTTTTAATAAAAGGTATGAGGTTCTTTATCTCTTCGGTCTCACCGCTATAAGAAAGAACAACACAAACATCGTCTTCGCTTATACGCCCAAGATCGCCATGAACTGCTTCTGCCGCATGCAGCCAAAAACTCGAAGAGCCGGTAGACGACAACGTAGCGGAAAACTTCTGGCCGATTATTCCCGCCTTGCCCATACCTGTAACAACTATTTTCCCTTTGCAACCAGCTAAAATATTCGCCGCAATACAAAATTCATTATTTAATCGTTTTTTAAGCTGTTTAATACCATCAATTTCGGTATCCAAAACATCGTTTGCCCATTTAATTAAATTTTTATTATTTATTTTCATCAAATATTTCCCTTCCTTAAAGAACACTTCTTATTTTCATAATGCGCTCAACCAACAAAGCGACTTTGTTCAAGCTATAAGAGGTATGTTTGTCGGACATAGCTTTATTCGGGTTAGGATGAACTTCCATAAACAAACCGTCTATCCCTGCCGCTACCGCGGCACAAGCCATAGTTTCTACAAATTCACGGTCGCCGCCAGATACACCGTTTGCAGCTGATGGCCGTTG
>JAQVMQ010000086.1 GCA_028703535.1 Candidatus Omnitrophota bacterium
TTGAGAAAACGCAAAATTAATCAGATCAAAAAGTTTTTTTTCATCGCAAGCCCGTTTTTCATATCTATCGTCGAACGCCATAGAGATAACTGCCGAATCAACTTTGGGAACAGGATCAAAAGCTTCTGCAGCGACTTTAAACAACCGCTTACCATCACTATAGTATCTGACATAACACGAAAAAGCCGAGTATTCTTTATCACCAACATCTGCTATTATTTTATCTATAAATTCAGACTGGAACATAAAGATACCTTTTTGAATAAAAGATCGATATTTTATAAAATAAAGCACAAGTTGTTTACTTATATGATAAGGCAGATTACCCACAAGTACAAGATTAGTTCCTAATTTTGATATATCGAACTTCAATATATCGTCATTAATAATAGTGATATTTTTGGCCCCTTGAAAACGTTTGTTTAACGCTTGCGCTAATCGTTTATGGACTTCTATACAAACCAGTTTTTTTGCTTTACTGCATAACCCTTCACTTATCGCACCTCCACCGGGCCCTATTTCTACAATAGCTTCATGATCTGCCCCGACAGAATCCAGTATTTTTTCTACATATTTCTTATCAGATAGAAATATCTGTCCATATCTTTTGGATTGTTTCATTGAAAAAACCTTTGAACTAATTTAATAGCGGAATACATTGAATCACAGTCAGGTTTTTTGCCTACACGCATCAAGTCAAAAGCTGTCCCATGTGCCGGAGATGTCCGAATCACAGGCAATCCGCAAGTTAAGTTTACGCCTGTTTTAAAAGAAAGCAGCTTGAAGGGTATCATACCCTGGTCATGGTAAGAGCATAAAAAACAATCATAATATTTCAGCTTTTCAGGAGTAAACAAAGTATCTGCAGGAAAAGGCCCTTCTATCTCTATATCGACACTTTTTAAAGCCTTTTTAAGTATATTCTCTTCCTCTAGCATAAAGGTATTGATACCTGCATGAGGATTGACAGACGCCAAAGCAATTTTAGGTTTTTTTATTTTAAAATCATCTTTCAAAGACCTATGAACTATCTTGATCTGACTTTTAATCTCTGAAGGTAAAAGAGATTCCTTAACTTTTCCCAAAGGAACATGTCGTGTAAGAAGGACAATCTTCAACTTTTCTGAACACATCATCATAACCGGACAACAACAATTAAACGCCTCAGCTAAATATTCCGTATGGCCCTTAAAGCCCGGTATATTTTTCTGGACAGCTTCCTTTGAAACCGGCGCAGTGACTAACGCGGCAGACTTATCGTTTTTTATTAATTCCAAAGTTTTATCAATATACGAAACTGCAAGTTTGCCGGTAATCTTGGAAGGATGTCCGCGTTTAATATTTCCGGCAGATCTTGAATTTAGATCGATAAATTCTACTTTATTTTTTATGCGCTTAAAAACCGGCAACAAACTTAATATCGCACCATCACCAACTATACAGATATCTGATTTATCGTTTAATTTATCTATGGCTCGTACCGCAACCTCAGGACCGCAGCCTGCCGGATCTCCTATCGTAACATAAATTTTGTTTTTTTTTGATCTCACGATTATTCAGATAAAATCTTTATAACAGATTCTTCCTTGAGTTTTTCTATCCATTCACCAAAACGTTTTTTAAACTCTGTCTCCCACAACATACCATAAACCACAGGCTGAACATCCCGCAACTCACGTTTTTGAGGCGGCACAATTGACTCAAGATATATCAAATAATATTTATCCTCAATAAGCGCAAGTTTATAGGCATTCTGTTCAATCGTTCTTATAACATCAGCCATGTCTTTACGCATATCTTCTATGGGCAGTTCTATCTCAGTTAGAGCGTCTTTATACTCAGACATAGCAATTTTAATCCCTGAATCGGCGATTACACCAGCCATCATGTCAAGTTCAACTTTATCGTTTGAACTTGCCATAACAAATTTATAAACTTCAGGCATAGTGAACTTATCAATGTTTTGAATATAATAATCCCGGACCTCAGCCGGTGATATAGTGATAGTAGCTTTTATTTCGCGCTCTACAACAAATTTAGAAAGGTATTGATCAGCTATTTTGGCTCTTAACGTAGCCATAGTTAAACCTTTAGCAATAAGCACACTTTCAAACTCCGTCTGGCTGCCGTACGATGCCGCAATTTCATCCAATCGCCCTTTAACCCATGAATCTGAAACCTCTACATCTTTTTTTTTGGCATATGTAATTATTAATTTATCCTCTATCAACATATTTAGCACTTCATCCAGACCATCCTGTGTATCACAAAAATCCTCTGTCTTACCGTCAACACGGCTTTGAACGACCATGCAATAGTCCTGAAGGTCTTTTGTAGTGATTATCTCATTATTTACTATTGCAAGTGTCTTGGCAACTATGCCCGCATAAACATTAAAAATAAAGAAAAAAGTTATTAAAAAAACGCCTGTTATTTTTTGCATGATTTCCCCTATTATTTCAGATTCTTGTTAATTGTTTCCTATTTTAAACATTTCTCTTAAATATTCAATCTCTTTCTTAAGCAGTCTGCAATACATATCGAACCCTACAAGCCAAATAAACCCATGTTGCTCCTTCCCTAAAATATTTCCGGCACCGCGCATCTCAAGATCGGTCATCGCAACTTCAAAACCCGCGCCAAGATGAGAATATTCTTTAAGCATTTCGAGTCTCTTGCGTGCATCTGATGAGATAATATCCCATGATGGTATAGAAAGATACGTATATGCCTGTTTATTATATCGCCCTACACGGCCACGTAATTGATGTAAATCCGCTAATCCGAACATATGCGCATCATTTATTATTATGGTATTGGCACGCGGTA
>JAQVMQ010000087.1 GCA_028703535.1 Candidatus Omnitrophota bacterium
TGATTTAGATGATTGAATAGCTATCGGAGGTGGATAATGAAAAGATATTTAGTTATTATAAGTTTTTTTCTATTCATATTTTCCTTCAATTTTTACGGAACAGACATAGTTGTCGACAGCGATGGTAATGTCGGAGTTAACACTACAGAAGGTACAGCGTTATCTGCTGACTTTGAAGTAAACGGTACCATGCGTTTTACCCCGGTTGATTCACCTAATTATGCGGTCAAAGGTTCTCTTTATTATGATGACAGTGATAATGCTTTTTATTATCATAACGGCACTGCATGGACGAAGTTGGGTAAGAAATTCGAATTGGATACTGCTACTACCAATGTTAAGACCCCGTTCCATGATCATGGTTCTGTAGATGTTCTTTCTAGATCCTGTCCTGATGGTTATGTTGCGGTCGGGGTACGGGCATATACGGATAATTATTGTAACGGGAATGTTAATACGGGTTCTCCGTGGTATACAAAGTATAGTTCATATCCGATAACGGCGAGTAATATAAATTTTGGTGACGATTGCGGCTATACAGGTCCTGAGATACAACATTTGGGACTTAAGTGCCGCAAGTTGAAATAGTTGATCATTAAAATTTACCGGAGGGAAATAAAGTGAAAAAAATATCAGGTATTATCATCACCTTATCGTTATTTATGGTCGTATTTTCTGTTGTTTACGCGCAGCTTGTTGTTGAGGACAATGTGACTGCCGGCGGTTATTCAAATGAAAAAACCGGTGATTTGAAAGTAAAGAATGTATTACGGCTAGTGCCGATAGATTCTTCTGCCGCCGACGCGGTGGAAGGGGCAATTTATTACAATGAAGACCACCATTATCCGTTGTATTATGACGGTACAAGCTGGAAGAATTTTGGATATTCAATAAGCCTTGGCCCTACGACACTTAATCCTTTTGTAAATATCGTAGGATATGGCGGTTATAATGACTGGATATCCGATTATTTAACACCTTTTGATAAAAACAAGAATTCTACTTTTATAGGTGCGGATTCTGAATGTCCCGACGGTTCAGTGCTTACAGGCTTTATCATTCAAACCGGTAACACCTGTGGCAATAAATGTCGCTATTCGTTTGATTTTAAAAAGCTTAGGGCTATATGCCGGGCGGTATTGTAATATTTGGTGTGATATAATAATGAATATTTCGGAGGAGAAAATGAAAAATAAAAAACCAGCCCGAAAAAAAATAATATTTTTTAAGGCAGTAATTACTGCAGCTATATCTCTCATTTTGTTTGCGGCAAACATCAGCTTTGCGGATAATGCGCTTATTTCTAATGATACAGGAGTAGGTGTTAACACTCAAGGATCGATCCATACTGAGCTTGAGGTAGATGATACGCTTGTTTTTGTTCCGGTATCCAGCCCGGCCAGTTCGGCGGAAGGATCTTTATATTACGACTCCGATACTGATACGATTGTTTATAAGAATAACTCTGCATGGAATACCTTAGGTCAAACAGGCGGGAAAAACACAGTCCTCGTTACCAGAAATATATCAGCGAATACAGATAACAGGGTAGAATGTCCTGATGGTTATGTGGTTACCGGTATACAGGTGGGATTAGGTACTGACCATTGTCCAAATAGTTGTAATTTTTTTACTGATTGTATGCAGAAAGTACAGTTATATTGTTCGAAATATGAATAAAATTTTTTATTTTTATTATAACTTTGCTTTTTCACTGAAGGATATGTTATCCTTTACTTAGGTTGGGGAGGCACTTAAATAGGTTTGATCAGACGGACTCTGAAAATTAAGTGTTTTTTTTATTTTGTTATTATATCCTTTCATTAGAAAGGACTCTTCTTTACTTTTTTAATATAGAGTTTTTTCAATTTTAACTATTTGGCTAATTCATTTTTTTTTGTTATACTCTAATGATTAGGAGTAATCCGAGAATATTTATCCAAAGAAGGGGGATGCTATGAAGAAAAAAATATTTTTTTTCATTATTGGTCTTTTTTTATTTTTTACTACAGTGTATAGTGCCAATGAATTTGTTGTTGATAATAAAGGTAATGTAGGTATCGGAACTAATTCTCCAGAGGCTGTTTTAGATGTAGCAGGTAACGCTATTTTACCACCTAGAAATAGTGCCGATTCTGATGTCACTGATCCTAAAGAGGGTATGATGTATTATAATACGGCAACTAAAAGAATGAGAGTGTATGATGGCGCCGAATGGAAAAATATTGGAGGTAATTCAGAGATAGTCTCAGGTATATATACAGGTAATGGGACAGGATGGATAGAAATTGAGGTTGGTTTTAGACCCAGGATAGTTATGTTATTACCTCATGGACAAGGACCCGAAGTCTATTCAGATAATTTGACACTAAAGTTGGATGTATGGCCGACATCGGGAACTATGTGGGGTAACGGATATAAGTGGACAGATAGATATGTTAAAGATGCGGAAGGTTACGATAACCCTTACCCTAATCATCCATATGATTATTCAGGGATTATCATTACCGATACGGGCTTTAAGACCAATTGGAATGTTTTGTATAGGCCTTATTCATGGATTGCGATAGAGTAATATAAGTTATAATTTGTTTTTAAACTACGTATCTTTTGTTTTTCAAGTAAATAAATTAGATGAAAGCAGTTTGTTTATTTTCAGGTGGCCTTGACAGCCGTTTAGCCTTACGGCTTATAGCGGCACAGGGTGTAGAGGTTATAGCTTTACATTTTATTATACCGTTTGCTCTAAAGAAAGAATCGCGCGCGCGGGAAATGTTTTCG
>JAQVMQ010000045.1 GCA_028703535.1 Candidatus Omnitrophota bacterium
CGTACTGAACTCTTATACAAGTGTCTCCGATAAAACGTTGATTCTGCCATCTTGTATCTAATTTAATGTCACGTGCGGCAGTTGCCGGCATGAAACCGCATGGAATAAAGTGGTTATCTAATGAAGTAGAATCCGCATATACATAAAATGGAAAATTAGAACCTGTTTCTTCTATGCCCAAACTCTCATCATAAGAAAACTTAATATCATCCAAATATACCGTCTGCCCATCAACACCTGAATGATCTGCATTAAATACAATAGAAAAACCGCCGTTAACATAAGCCAGATCTTCACCGCTTAAGTTAATATAGTATTCCTGCCACTGGTCAGTAAGACGTATTGGATCTTTATATTCAACATTTAGTGTATCAGGAAAATCGACCGAAGAACCGTCTGGTTTAGAAATTATCCCGCCGACTTTAGCGACTGTGACAACTTCACCGCCGTTTGCACCTTTAGCCCAAAACGATAATTTATTAAAACCGCTTAAATCAAAACCTGAATCTTTCTGACCCCAATTGTTCTGTGCTGACTGCCATGTTATACCTGCCCAGCCGTTACCGCCACTTTTCTTTGCAGTATAACCGATCTCCAAAGCAGTAGTACCTGAATGAGGATCTTTTTGTGATTGATCGTTCATCTTCAAATCACCTGTATCACCCATCCAACCGCTAGGAATAAAATGATTTTCCGGAGAATTTTTATCCGCATAAATATAAAAATCATCTGCCTGAGCAAAAACAGACCCCGCTGTTATAACAGCTAAAACTGAAATTAAAACAAAGAACTTACGCATAACGAATCCTCCTTCTTCATTAAATGTTTAATCGTATTTATTGCCTTTATATTATAACCCTTTTTAAGGTTATGTCTATCAATAAAACCCTGAACTTGCCACCTCCCATAACAGCAAACCCGGGTACTTTATATAACATATTTTAGGAGCATTGTCAACGTAACCCGCTCATAAAATCAATATCGTTTTCAGTCTTTTTCGCCCCCCCACAAATGTTTGTATATGTAGTACACCTCCTTTGGTTTACGTAAATACGGAGACGTTTTACCGTCACCCTGGCCCATAAAACCAAACCATTCTTCATAGAAATATCCATCAAGAAACGGGCCAGCCGATAACCTGTTACGGTCATGGAACCACGGTTCATAGGCCTTCCACCATTCATCTAGAAATTCAAAAGCAAATCCGCCGATAGCGTCACCTGCGCCATAACCGGCAGAATTATAGTATATATCGTTCCAACAGGACGCATGATATTTCGCCTGATAATCCTGGCCTTCCTGCAAAGAAAAACCTAACCCGAAAGACGGCGCGCCATATTCAGTTATCATTGCCGGTTTATCAGCCATACGCGAGACGTTATCCCATAAATTGAGAAAACCATGTCTGCCTCGATATGAATTAGTACCAAAAATATCAACGTCAGGACATTCCCGTGCAAAAATATCCAAATGAAGAGTGTCACCTGATGCGATAGCGACAGGACGATGATATGGGTCAAGTTCTTTTATAAGCTTAGCGGCTTTATCAACAAATTTGAAGAAACTTTCAGGTTTCTTATCCGCGTTACACCCGAAACCATACAAGTTCTCATTACCAAGTATCCATATGTAAACATACGGTTCTTCTTTAAATTCTTCTACCATCTTACCAACATCAGCAAGCATATTGGCAATATGTTCGGGATTATCATAATCTGTACCTTCTTCCCATGTGGCACCGCTCCCGATAGCATACTTACCAATAAAATTACCTAACCCCACAGCGATACCGTAATCATCATACATCTTACGTAAGAGTTCTTTGTCTCTGTCAAAAGGTTGATAATAAAGACGTATCATATTAACGCCCATGTCTTTCATAAGTTGAAAATCACCGACTATATGTTCATCACTGTCTTTTAGATTATTACCGTTTGCATCTATCCAAGTCTCATAAGGCGCATCTATTATCCCGTTCTCATTATGATCTTCACGTGTCCAATCATTATGTGTACCTTCATCCGGTGACTCACCCACCGTTGTAGGGTCATATGTTATGCCTTTAATAATGAAAGGTATACCGTCAACCAGCATCTGCCAATCTCCGGTTGAATATTTGACTAATTTAACCTTATCACCGCCGCGTGTTGAAACGATCTCTTCAAAACGCCTCTTGCTTTTAGTCAAACCGCTGATCTTATATTTTGCGCTCTCAAGCATAGACAACTTAGCTAACTTGCCCGGATTGACTATAAATACATCATTTCTTACATCATGGTCAAACTCATTCTCAATAATAACACTGCATCCTTCAAGTTTAAGCTCAAGTTGAGGATTATGTTCCAATAAATACATTATTCGATATTTTGCCGCTGTTGCGATATACCACGGAGTCCGCCAATAGGTCCAACCGTATGTTTTAGGAAAATGTACAAGTATGGCATAATAGGCTTTTATCGCGTGCTCAATATACCCACTGCGTTCAAGTAAATCAGCAAGATAAAACAATTTTATGCCCGGCGATTCAGGAGCCTGAGTCCATTTATAAAATGAAGTCTTAAGATCACGTGAGTTAACAACACTCCAATGGTCAATCTTAGAAAGTTTCTTTTTGAGTTCAATAAACGCAGGATCAAACTTAACCGATGTTGTATTCGGATACAATCCTTCGCCTATAGCTTTAGCTAACCCGATAGGATCATTTATCACATACACATAATCTTTCGTTCCGACATTTTTGAACTCACCGTATTTTTCGTATTTAACAGGAAACTCTGTCCCTTCATCGTTTAAAGTTATTAGTTTCTCTTCCTCAATTATATTTTCGGGGACATAACTCTTGCCTTCTATCTGGGCAATAGCCATTTCAGCTTTCTCTTTTATCGACCAATACCAACCGCGCGGATCAAACGCCTGAGCATAAGGATATTTCTCCACTATTACCGAAAACGCTTCTTTAGCCGCAGGTTTATCATCTTGTGCGCGTAAAGCTTCACCTTTAATAAAGTAACACGTTGCTACATCATTCATCGCCTGATAATTATTTATTTCCGCGTTAGGCGGAAAATCAGTAAGTTTTTTCGATTCTTCATTAGCCAACTCACCGTACTGTAATATGCAATCGGCCACCGTTGCGTGTACCTCATCAAATTTCCCTTCGCCGCGAAGACTCCATGCCTTATTTACATATTCCTTACTTGTGCCCTGTGAAAAAGAAAACTGCACAAGAAAAAATAACGCGAAAAAAAATAAAATAAAAGATTTTTTGAAATTTATTACAGACATAACTATTTCCAAGGTGTTCATCCCACAACTGCCCCGGCCGTCAAACCGCGGACAAACTGTTTCTGCATTTTTAAATAAAGAAAAATTATAGGTAACGCAGCGACCGTTAAAGCGGCCATTATCAAAGTATGTTCAGTAACCATCTTACCTGAAAACTGCATCAGGCCGGCCTGTAACGGCATATAGCTGTCTTTACTGAACATTAGAGATGCCAAAACAAATTCGTTCCAAACATTAAGCGCGTTAAAGATAATAACGACACCTAACGCAGGCATAACCAGCGGAAGTCCGACATGCCACCATGTCTGTAATTTACTGCATCCGTCAATTTTAGCAGCATCCTCAAGATCACGAGGTAGTTGATCAAAAAAAGTTTTTAACAGATATATACTTATTGATAACCCAATATTTGTCATTGCCAGGACATATCCTGTACGGTTAAGCAGTCCAAACTGTTGAAGTAATGTATATACAGGCACAAACCCTGCAGGCAACGGTATCATCATCGCGGCCAGAAACATATAAAATATAAAGTTCTTACCGGGAAAATTCAATCTTGAGAATGCATAAGCAGCTAAAGATGAAACAAGAACGATAAAAATAACCGTGACAAAAGTATAGACAAAACTGTTAAGAAAATACCGCCAAAAACCTTCATCGATAATGACAGTTTTATAATTTTGAAAATTTGGATTTGTAACCGGCCTCAAACCGTAATCCTGATCATATTGAGTTTGTGTTTCCAACGACACGTTCATCATCCATATAAACGGGAATATACAACTAAGCGCCACACTCATAAGAAAAATATGAAGAAAAATAACAAATATTACTTTTTTAATTTGGTACAACACCGTATTTCTCCCTTATAATCTTTGATACATAAAACATGGTAAACGAGACAACTACTAGAATAGCGCCTAATATCAATCCTTCAGCACACGCAAGACCGGCCTGTCCTGTTCCTAAATGGTTATAGATGATCATCACAGGAACGGTCGTTTCACCGCCTGCCCCTTGGTTCAATGCCAATATCATAGCAAAAGCCTGCATAGTCCCCAAAATAGTCAATACCATTACAAGTGTTGAAACAGGCATTAAAAGCGGCATAGTTATTTTGCAAAACTGCTGCCATGTATTAGCACCGTCAATACGTGCTGCTTCATATAGCTGGTCAGGAATACTTTGCAAGCCTGCAAGTAAAATAACGAATGCCCATCCAAAACCTTTCCAGCAATGCACAAGTGCCGTGATTAACCTGACATTATGTCCGGCTATCCAGTCCTGCGCCATAAAACCTAACCCGATATTATTGAGTATATTATTCAGAACATCCCGGCCGGTAGGCTCAGAAAGCATAAATTGTTTCATCAAAAGACCTATAATAATCTCAGATAATACCGGCAAAATAAAGAAGACTACTCGGTAAAATTTACGCATACGTATTACTTTATCAACGGCTAACGCCAACAATAAAGCCAATATATTCTGAAAGGTTAAAGCAAAGAAGGTTATAAATCCAGCGTTATAAAATGACTTCCACCAATCTATATCAACAAGCAGATCTTTGAAATTCTGCAATCCTACAAAACTGTTTTTAAAATTAAATTTACCTATAAGTGAATAATCCGTAAGGCTTAAGACAAAACTATAAAAAAACGGATAAACATAAAAGACCAAAAAAATAAGTAAAGCCGGTAAAACGAAAGAAAAACTGGCAGTATTATCTTTTAATGATGCTTTCATCGTGTAACTTTTTCCTTTTTATTCTGTACCTCTTTGGCCACATCCTGTGCTGTTTTAAGTCCCATAACTATCTGCTGTAAACCTTTATTAAAAGTTTCTATGACTCTTGCATCTTCATTCAATCGCCAATTATCCGGATGTGTGAAACTATTGAACGATTTTGTAAGATCCTTAAGTACCGGCGGTAGACTTTTTTCACAATATCTGTTTGCCGCCAGATTATTTGTTTCAACAACCAGATAATCCTGTTGCTGACGATCAGATATCCATCTCAAAAAATCTATAGCTTTATCTTTATTCGGCGAATCGGCATTAACCCTAAAAACAGACCCCGCACCGCCCCACACCTTTACCTGATTGGCTACCTCGACAACGGGTAATGAGAAAAAAGCATAATCGATCTCCGGATTTATTTGAGAATAAACATTTACCGACCAACTGCCATTAAATGAAAACCCGGCTTTATCTTTAGCAAAAGCATCTTCAGCTTCTTTATTTGTCATTGTAGCTATATTGGCAGGGAAAATATTCTCATTGCGTAAACGCTCAAACAAAGAAAAGACTTTAACCCACTCTTCATCCATGTATGAGACTTTACCTTCTATCGTATCGATAAACTTTTTTTCGCCCATAATATTGATAGCCCACTCAACAGCCAACGCATGAAGAAGCCAGCCTTCACCCCAGCCCGATATAAAACCTACCTCACCTGTTTTCTCCTGAATGGTTTTGGCATAACTTACAAACTCATCAACCGTTTTAGGCGACTTTTTAGGATCAAGCCCTGCGGCCTGAAAAAGTTTTTTGTTATAAACAAACTGCATAACATTTGTATCTATCGGTACACCGTAAATACCCGGTTTAACGTCATAAGTATTATCATCCGAAAATTCGGTAACTTCCAATGTCTGCGGATAAAATTTACTTTTCCAGCTTAGGTTATCATCCTGCATAACGGCTGTAAGATCCAATATATGGCCCGCTTGTATAAAACGGGCGACCGTTTTCTTTTCACCGAGAATACCGAAGATGTCAGGTAAAGTGCCCGCACGAGCAGCGGCAATAACTTTCTGGCCATATATATCTGGCGGAAAAAACAATTTGAATTCGACCTCTATACCTGTTTCTTCTTTGTATTTTTGCGCGAGAAAATCAAACGCGTCACGCCTGTCGGTTATCCAATGCCAAATAACGATCTTATTTTCTTTTGGTTTAGACTGATGACAACCGATGACCATTGTGCCAGAGATTAAAAGTAATAAAATAAATTTTAGCAGTTTCATTAAGTTCTCCTACATAGTTTTATATATAATAAACGACAAAAACATAAAAATTACTTTAACATAGTTAGTAATTTATTTCAAGTTCTTTACATTAAATAGCTTTTAGCTATCAGCTATTAGCCTATAGACATTCAAAAAAGTTATTTAAGACTAATGCCAAAAAAATATTTATAATTAAACTTTATCAAACAAAAAACAAAACAAAATCGCTATAACTAACAACTAAACCGATTTAGTCGAAAACTACAGTTTTGTTACCATAAACAAGTACTTTTTTGGCAAGATGAAGCCTTACAGCCCTGCTTAGCACTATTCGTTCAAGGTCACGCCCCTTACAACGCAACGTTTCAACGTCATCGCTATGGTTTATACGTACTATATCCTGTTCAATTATAGGTCCCGAATCAAGCTGCTCCGTTACATAATGGCTTGTCGCACCTATTATTTTCACACCTCTGGCATGAGCCTGACTATATGGTGATTTCCCCGCAAACGCCGGCAAAAAGGAATGATGTATGTTGATCATCCTGTTTTCAAATTCGTTCACGAACCTATCAGAAAAAATCTTCATGTATCGTGCCAAAACTAAAAAATCGATATCATATTGTCTAAGCAAATCAAGTTCCTGCTCTTCTACATTCGAAATATTACTACTATTTTTGGGTAAATGATAAAAAGGTATATCGAAACTTTCGGCTATACTCTGACATTCAGTATGGTCACTTACTATCAATGGAACATCACAATTATACTCACCGCTTTTAACCCGCAACAAAATATCATACAGGCAATGAGAAAGTTTAGAGACAAATATCGCTATACGTGGTTTGCCGTCAGTAAAATAGATCTTGTAATTCATCCCCAGCTCAGAAGCAATACAGGAAAAACTTTTATCAAGATCGTTCCGGGAAATATTGAAATCATCCATGGCCCATTCAACACGCATAAAAAAAGTCTTACTCTGCGGATCTATATGCTGATCTAAATGCTCGATGTTGCCGTTATTTGAAGAAATAAAATCCGTGATCTTTGCGACTAGACCTTTACGGTCCGGGCAAGATATCAAACAAATGGCATTATACATAAAATATCACCTTGAAAAAATTCACACAGTTTTTAATAGAAACTATTTTAATTCTCATTCCGGCTGTTCAAATATTTGAAATAATCACCCTTAGTTGAAATAATCACAGATGTATCCTTATTTAAAGTAGTTACATAACTTTCTAAAGTTTGTACAAAAGAATAGAACTCAGGATCTTTTCCAAACGATTCAGCATATATCTCTGTGGACTCAGCATCGGCCGCACCCTTAATCTCCTCAGCCTGTCGATACGCCTCAGATAAAATAACTTTCAGCTCTTTGTCCGTTTTACCTTCAACTTCGGCTTTTATACCCCGGCCTTCCGACCTGTATTTCTCGGCTTCACGATTACGTTCAGCTATCATACGCTGATAGACCGATTGCCTGTCTTTCTCCAGATAATTAATACGTTTAACACGCACATCAATGATCTCTATACCGTACTGCGGGACAAGTTCTTTAGCGATTTTAATTATCGCATCACGCATCTTATCACGCCCGACAGTAATTTCTTCTAATGCGCCTTCGTCCATGAATATCTTATCCGTATCAGAAAATTCAGAAGTATCCAAGACTCTATTCGATGACCGAACAATCTCAATTAGATTGTTCGACATTACAACATCTCTTACCGCGGCGTCTATTATACCGTCAAGTCGTGACTGCGCAATTTTCTCGTTTTGTACAGATTTGAAAAATACTAACGGATCTTTTATTCGCCATCTTGCGGTTGTATCAATAAAGATAAATCTCTTATCTTTTGTCGGGATTTCCGTGGCATATCCATCCCACTCTAAAATACGTTTTTCAAATTTATGTACTTTTTCAAAAAACGGAACTTTAAATTTCAACCCGGCATTTGTAACCACATTACCTCGCGGCTTACCAAACATAGTAATAACCGCCTGCTGGCCCTCATAAACGACATAGAACGGACTGCCGAAAAACGCTACAATCAAAACAAAAGCAATTATACCAATAACATTATTTTTCATTTTCTAACCTCAATAAAGGCAATATCCCTTCCTGCTCAGGGTCAACAATATATTTCTTCCCCACTCCCTGCAAAACGTCTTTCATCCTCTCAAGATATATGCGTCGTCGTGTTACATCTTTAGCTTTACTATACGCCGCAACCGTTAAATCAAACCTAGCAGCATCACCTTTAGCCTGATTAACACGCTGAGCGGCATAACCTTCGGCTTCCTGAACCATTTTTACGGCCGTACCGCGTGCTTCCGGTATAACTTTAAAATAAACTTCGTCAGCTTCATTCTTCATACGCTTTTTTTCCTGTTTGGCCTGGTTAACCTCATTAAAGGCAGGTCGAACTGCATCCGGCGGATTAACATCCTGCAGCTTAACAGTTATAATCTGCAAACCTACGCCGTATTTATCCATAATAGTCTGCATACGCTCACGGACTGTATCACCTATAATCAACCGTTTAGCCAAAACTTCATTAAACGTGTAATCACCTACCACCTCACGCATAACAGATTCCGATACATCCCGTAAAGTCTTAATAATATCACGAACATTAAAAAGCGTTTTATAAGGATCTTTCTTTTTATACTGCACTATCCATTCAACATCCATAACATTAAGGTCACCCGTAAGCATAAGCGACTCAGTATCATAAGGACGCGTACTGTAGACAGTCTTACCCCCTGCACTTTGTGTGCGAAACCCGAATTCTTCCTGATAATTTTTTTCGACTTTAACGCCGATAGCCTGTTCTATACCGAACGGTATCTTTAAATGAAGGCCCGGCTCTGTTGTACGGACATATTTACCAAACCGTAAAACAATCCCTACCTGATCGGCATCAACAGTGTAAAACGATCCCATCAAAGCAATAACCGCAAGGACAATAACCACGATTGTCCAGGTTTTGCCAAAAAATTTTTTTCGAAATTTACCGGTTAAAGATTTAAGCAACTTGTCCGGGTCAATATCCCAAGGCGTTTCCTGATATCCCATTGGATCCTCCATATTAAAAAAACTAAAAACCAAAAAGCCAAATCACTTTATCCATAAACCAAAAAGTTATAAACAAAAGACTATTTATACCTTTTAATTAAATCCAATGCTATTATACTGCGCTGTATCTGATTAGTCCCTTCATATATCTGAGTGATCTTAGCATCACGCATAAACTTTTCTGCCGGATATTCTTTTATATAACCGTAACCGCCTAATATCTGCACAGCATCGGTTGTCACTTTCATAGCAACATCTGAAGCAAACATCTTAGCAGCAGCCGAGGCAGCTGCGACATCTTTTGCACCATTATCTATCGCACGTGTTGTAGTATAAACCAACGCCCGTGCTGCTTCGACCTGTGCCGCCATATCGGCAAGCATCCACTGTATACCCTGGAAAGTGCTGATAGGTTTACCAAACTGTATACGCTGCTGGGCATAACGTACAGCCAGCTCAAGCGCGCCTTGCGCTATACCTACAGCTTGTGCTGCGATACCCGGACGTGACTGATCAAAAGTACGCATAGTAGCGATAAAACCCGTACCTTCTTTTCCGCCTAACAGATTATCTTTATGCACTTTAACGTTCTCAAATATCAACTCGCGGGTACTTGAAGCACGTATACCCATTTTTTCTTCTTTTTTACCGAACGAAAAACCGTCCATACCTTTTTCCAATATAAACACCGAAAGACCTCTTGCTCCACGGCTTTTATTCGTTGAGGCAACAACCGTATAAATATCGGCATCGCCGCCGTTAGTGATAAAATGCTTCATCCCGTTAATTATATAATAATCACCTTCTTTTTTTGCCGTTGTCTGGATAGCCGACGCATCAGATCCTGCTTCAGGTTCAGTCAACCCGAACGCGCAAAGATGTTCGCCTGAGGCTATCTTAGGAAGATATTTCTTTTTCTGTTCTTCCGTCCCACCAATTAATATAGGGAAAAGACCTAAAAACGACGCACCATAACATATAGATATCCCGCCATCAACGCGTGATAATTCTTCAATAGCAATACAAAGTTCCGTAACGCCGCCACCCATACCGCCGTAGGCTTCAGGCAGGCATACAGAAAACAAGTCTGATTGAGCCAAAACTTGCATTATCTCAGTAGGAAACTCTTCAGTTTCATCAAGTTTAGCAGAGATGGGTTTAATCTTTTCTTCAGCTATCTGCCTGCAAAGATCTTTTATCATGTTCTGCTCTTCAGTGAACCCATAATCAATTAAAGACATGTCTATACCTCCTTAACATAAAAATAACATTAAAACTACTATCTCCAAACTTATTTAATATCCTTCAAAACAGCGTGCTCTTTACAATCCGGGAAATAAACACAATTAACACATTCGCTCCATATCTTATGCGGAAGGCTGTTACGTTCAATTTCACTAAAACCTATCCGCAAGAAAAATTTAGGGACAAAAGTCAAAGCAAACACTTTTTTAATACCTAACGATTTAGCTTCACTATAACAACGAGTCACAAGCTTTTTGCCATATCCCTTCTTCAAGTATTCCTGCATAACACATAAAGATTTGACCTCGGCCAAATCGTCCCATCCAACGATATGCAATGCACAACAGGCAACTATTCTTTTATTGTCAATATATACCCAAAAATCTCTGATGTTTTCATAAACATAATTTAAAGGCCTGGGCAAAACTTTACGTTTTTTTGCCCAGAACGTAATAAGTTCATGTATACTCACCGAATCTGATATAACCGCTTTACGAATCATCTCTTAATAATAACTTTATA
>JAQVMQ010000006.1 GCA_028703535.1 Candidatus Omnitrophota bacterium
AATGCAAAATAAGACCATGCAATATTTCTAAAAATCCATATGACTTGGACTCAATCCAAAAATTTATTTCACCCTTTGTCCTTAACGGATTATCCGACAAAAATCCTGAAAGAGTTATAACTTTCATATTTTTACGTTTAGCTTCGTCACAGGCATTGAGTATATTTTTTGATGTTCCACTGCTTGAAATTGCAATTAATATATCGTTCGTTTCGCCAAAAACTTCAATAAACTTTTTAAATACATTTTCATACCCATAATCATTAGCAAATGTAGTAAGCATAGGTGCCCCACTTACTCCCATGGCTTTAAGTCCCGCATTTTTTGTTAAGTCTATCGCAATATGCTCAGCAACTGAAGCTGAACCTCCATTACCGATTAGATATATTCTACTATTAAATTCTTTAGTCTCTTTTAAAAAATTAATTGCTTTTGTTATATTATTCAAATTTTCTTTATCATTTAAAAACTTCTGAAAAACAACATCCATATTTTTATAATAATCATTTAGCATATCTGCCTCCCTTTACTCACTTTTACGGCGAAAGACCCTACGAAATTAGAAATATCATACTCTTGTTTATCTGAAGCAGAAGAAATAATACGCATAAAAATATCTTTTACATCTTTAACAAAGAGACATTTATCATATCCTGATTTTTTTTGAAAAACTCTCTCTTTTATTATATTATATAATTTTGGCCCCATAATCTTTGAAAAAATAACGACAATTACTTTCTTAAAAGTTAAAGCTCTAATCAGACCATAAAAACTAATTTGGCTTAGATTCTCTCCTAAAAATTTATTAATCACCTCGCTAATTCTTTGAGAGGCCTTGCCATCAATATCAAAAAACCAATCACGAACCATATTTTCATCGAAGCTTTTTTTTACAGGTTTTTTTATAAACTCTGCCAACTGTTCCGCATTAGAAACTTTAACATCAGCTATTTCCGCTATATCTATACTTCTATTATCCTTACTGGCTGCCACATCTATTTCCACAACGGGCGTATCCATAAACTTAGCCTCAAGCCCTGTAGTACATCCTTGCTGAACAATCACATCCACGCTATTAAGCCAACCTAGTATGTCCCCCTCTTGGATAACTTTGATATTAAGGATATCACCAAAAAAAACTTCGTAAACATCCTTACGCTCAAAAGGATGAGGCCGAACGACAAAAGTATAATCAGGAAACTTATTCGCGCTTTCAGAAACTAATTCTATCAATCTCGCACAAACTATCATATTCTCCCTAAAAGCTTTGCTGAAATAATTTTTGTCTACACCTTCTTTTAGACTATCGCTATATTCAACAACTAAGTCCCTTTTAAATTTTGGAAAGATAGTAGGAAAACGCATATTAACAAGTACAACTTTCTCCCCTTCAATATTATGCTTCTCTAATGCCTTTCTCCAAGGTCGCACACACATATCATATCTAGGAGTACCAGTAACAAACACTTTATTCCCAGATAAAATACCAGAATTAACTAAAATTTCTTTTTGTTTTTTTCCCCAAGTACAATAAAAATCTATATTCTCGGGGTAACTGTTTTTGACAAAGTTCTTAAACCCTTGCTCAATATCAACAAAAACACCTCCTTCGGTGTCTAATACTCCTACTTTTATACCCGCTCCCTTATATTTTTTTACAAATTCACAATTCGCTGGTCTTATATAATTTAATATCACAACGTCCGGCTTTATAATAAAAATATCCCATTGTTGCGTCGACATAGGTACCAAAAAAACATCCATACTTTTTTTTACTAGAAAATATGACAACAAAATTAATCCCTGAAGGTCTCTTATTGGATTATCAATTATAATACAAACTTTTTTTCTCATATTTTAATATTTAAAGGTGTCCCTGCCTTAATATTTTTCTCGCTTTTTCTCCCTAAAATCTTGGTATAATTCTTTGGGCTAACCCCACCCGCCGGTCGGATAGATTTAATATTCTGTTTAGTGAAAATTTCACCTTTTTTTATATCTTTTACAACAAATAAAGAACGCCTAAAAGACATACTAGCTATTTCATTTTTAGATGATCCATACTTTATTTCTCCGTGCATTTTTTCTACTTTTCTTATTGTCTCAACCAAAGTCGACAATTCTAATGGTGTTATAGAAAAAAACCTGTCTAATCCTTTGCTACGTTTAGATAAAACAAAATGCTTTTCGATTAATGTCGCGCCATACGCAACAGCAGAAACACTCGCTTCAATGCCCACGCTATGATCTGAAAGGCCAACGTCGCATTTAAACTTCTTCTTCATATCTTGTATAGTCGTAAGATTCATGTCCTCAGGCTGAGCAGGATAAGCACTCACACATTTAAAAAGAGAAATATTTGTTGCTCCATTTTTTTTAGCGACGTTAACTGCATCTTTAATCTCATTTAAGCTTGCCATACCAGTAGAAATTAGTAATGGTTTTTTCTTTGAAGAAACATACTTAATAAGTGGAATATCTACTATTTCAAATGATGATATCTTATGCATAGGCACTTTTATACTCTCAAGCATATCAACTGAAGTTTTGTCAAATGCCGTAGCAAAAAAAATTATTCCTTCGTTGTCAGCAACTTTTTTTAATTTTGGAAACCAATCCCAAGGAGTATATGCCTTTTTATATAAATCATATAAACTTATATTCCCCCATATAGCATGTTTAATCATAAAATTTTTGTTTTTACTATTTATAGTTATCGTATCCGGCGTATATGCTTGAAACTTTACAGCATCAGCCCCTGATAATTTAGCTTTTCTTATCAACTCAACCGCCGTGCTAAACTTTCGATTATGATTAGCCGATACTTCTGCTATTATTAATGTTTGTTTTTCTTTTTTTCCATTCATATTTCAACTGGCTCATCACTAAAACATTTCGCCATCCATCACATTTATACACAAAATCCCTTAAAATCCCTTCTTCGTGAAATCCCATTTTATAATGCATATTGATTACTTTTTTATTAGTTTCAATAACCTCAAGCCTTAAAGCATTGAATCCTGCTATTTCAAAAAGCAAATATAAAGAAATATCATCTAAACACCTTCCAACTCCAGGCAACTTTGCTTGAGGATTAGCGTATATGCCAAAATAAACATTTTTATGCAATTGTTTTATATTGTAAATATCTATAACGCCTATTCCTGCACCATCCTTACAAACTAACCAATAAAACTTATCAATTCTTTTCTCTAATGATTCCAAAAAACACAAGTGTTCTTTCCCGCTTATACAATCCTCATTGTACATCTGGTGCCTTACTTCGGGGTGATTTCTCCATTCTAAAACAGATCTTGCCTCCACTTCTGTAAGCGAAACAAAATTTTTCAAGTAAAAATCTTTTATTTCAAAATCTCTTTTAAAATCAAACATACTATTTACCTAAACACCTAAACTTCATTTCTGACAATTCCCAATCTCTATGAGTGTCTATATCCTGAACTTCTGTTTCTGGAAAAATATAAGGAATGGTTTGTTTGCCAAATTCTTCTTTCCTATTAAATATATTGTTTGCTTTAAACCAATAAAGCTGCCCGGCATCATGATAATATTCTTTTTGAGCTTGTGTACAAGCTTGGAAAATTGCGTAATCTGGAAATCTCACTATATTATCATTTATCGTAAATGCTCTCTGAATTGGATGTGAATATTTAACAACTGAAATAAGTGAGTCCGCGCTGCTATCACTCCAAATTTTAAAAGTTTCTTTTAAAATCGTAGCCGTTACAAAAACAGATGTTGGATAAACACAGCAAATGCTTGAAAATAATACTTTGGTATCAGATAACATTCGTAAAACCTCTCTTAAGACATCCATAGTTGTTGCATCATCTTGAGAAGTTTTAGCAGACCTTAAAAACGGTATCTCTGCTCCATAGGATTTACCGATTTCTGATATTTCAATATCATCAGTTGAGACAATAACTTTATCAAACAACCCTGAATTAAGAGCTGCTTCGATTGGATATTTAATAATAGGGCTCCCGCAAAAATTCTTTATATTTTTTCTCGGTATCCTTTTGCTGCCGCCTCTTGCCGGAATAATTGCTATATTGCTCATAATAATTCTCTTAAAAAAAACACGTCCTTTTCATAATCTTTTAGTAATTTTTTATCATTTTTATCCGTTTCTATAGTAACAGCCTCTGTTGTCCTTACATAACTAATGATTTTTTTAAAATCATAATTTCCACATCCGAAATTTAAATGTTGATCAAAAACAGAATCTACTTTTCCATCTGACAGATGACACATTTTAGGCTCTAATTTCATAAAAGCATCCACAAACTCATATATATCTTTTTTATATACGTTAGCTGCCGCTATAGCATGGCCTATATCAAAACAAAAACCAACTTTTGCGTTTTTCATTATAACCCTTATCTCTTCAGGATTATTTCCATTACATATCTTACTATCGTTTAAAGCGTAATATGGTTTATTTTCCACCAAAATATCAGAATCATTTATCATCTTAAAAAATTTTACTGTATTTTCAATAATCCCATTTATGCCGGGATGAAATATAATATATTTCGCGTTTAATTCTGTCTTAAATCTTAAAGCTTCTTTTGCTTTGATTAAACTTGCTTCATGATCTTCTTCTTTAGCCGGATTAAGACCATGCGCAAAATGCGGCGCGTGAATGATATAGGGCACATCTAAACGCTTCCACGCATTTATATATTTGTCAAAAGTACCCGGAACTACATATAATTCAATGTAGTCGTAAAACTTTTTATTATAAAGCCGTTTTGCTTCATCAAAATACCTTTCATTATCCGACCAAAGCTTTAAACCTATTTGCATCTCAAAGATTCCTTTATACTTTTTATAATATATTTAAGATCTTTCTCTCTCAATTTTGGATATATTGGCAAAGAAACTGTCCTTTTATAATAGCTTTCAGCTTTTGGGAAATCTCCTTCTTTATATCCAAAATTCTTTCTATAATATGGCTGCAAATGAACAGGGATATAATGCACTTGTAAATTAATACCTTTTTCTTTCATTTTCTTAAAAAAATATTTTTTCGATATTTTTAAAAAATCAAAGTCTATCAGCATAGGAAAAAGATGCCACGCTGTTACAGAATTTTCTTTTTCTGATAAAGTAGAAATTCCAATATCTTTCTTAACGTTTTCTCTATAAAATTCGGCTATTTTCTTTCTTTTTTCTACAAAACTACCTATTTTTTTTAATTGAGAAATGCCTAATGCGCATTGTATATCGGTAATGCGATAATTATAACCCAGGTCTAGCATTTCATAATACCATGGGCCTTTTTCTACAAACATTTCATCTGTTTTTATAATACCATGAGAGCGCAAACTAATTATTTTCTCGTATAATAATTTATTATTCGTAGTTATAGCGCCCCCTTCACCTGTGGTTATATTTTTTACCGGATGAAAAGAAAAAATTGTTAAATCAGAATAAGCGCATGACCCTACCTTAGTATCTTTATATCTTGAACCCAAAGCATGCGCAGCATCTTCTATAATATAAATGTTTTTCCCTTTAACAATTTCCTTTATTTTTTCCATATCACACGACTGCCCTGCAAAATGGACAGGGATAATTGCCTTGGTTTTATTCGTAATATTTTTTTTTATTTCCTCAAAGTCTATACACGCTGTTTCTGCATCAATATCTGCAAAAACAGGCGTACTACCACAATATAAAACACTATTTGCTGTTGCCAAAAAAGTGTTAGGCGACGTTATTACTTCATTATCTTTCCCAACACCTATTGCCAGCATACATAAATGCAATGCTGCCGTACCATTAGCAACCGCTACCGCATATTTTGCGCCGGTATAATCACAAAGAGCATTTTCAAACTCTTTTATTTTAGGCCCCTGCGTAAACCAGGTAGAACCCATAACTTTTAAAACTTCTATTTTATCTTTAAAAGATATTGTTTGTTTCCCGTAATTATATTTTTTTTTGGTTTTAATCTTCATTATTAGAAATCAATTTTTTCATTTGTTCTACCGTAAGCCATTCTTTATTATTACCGCTATGATATTCGAATTCTAGATCAACTGACCTCCCCCCTTTAATCGTAAAATCTCTCTTCCACCAATGGAACTCAGGCTGAACAACATAATAATCATCAAATTCTAAAGTATTTCTTGCATCTTCTTTTGATATCATCATTTCATGCACTTTTTCACCAGGTCTTATCCCAATTTCTCTTAAAGATAATTCAGGTGCAATGGCTTTTGCAAGTTCTGTTATCTTCATTGAAGGAATTTTTTTTATATACAACTCGCCTCCCTGCATATTTTCTAATGCGGTTATAACCATATTAACCGCAGATTCAAGTTTAAGCCAAAATCTTGTCATTTTAAAATCGGTTATAGGTAATTCCTTTGCACCATCATCAACAAGTTTTTGAAAAAAAGGTATCACAGACCCACGGCTCCCCGCGACATTACCATATCTTACAACAGAAAATCGTGTGTTTTGTTTTCCAGAATAGTTATTACCCGAAATGAAAAGCTTATCCGAACATAACTTTGTCGCGCCATAAAGATTTATAGGGGCACAAGCTTTATCTGTACTAAGCGCCACTACTTTCTTTACTTTTTTGTCTATTGCGGCATTAATGACATTCTCAGCTCCAAGAATATTGGTTTTGACAGCTTCAAAAGGGTTATACTCACAAGATGGAACCTGTTTTAACGCCGCGGCATGAATAACTATATCGACCCCGTCAAACGCACGATAAAGCCGCTCTTTATCCCTAACATCTCCGATAAAAAATCGCAATCTATCTTTATGCTCTTTAAAAATCGGCATATTAGACATATTAAATTGCTTAAATTCATCTCTCGAAAAAACAATTATCCTTTTAATATTTGGGTACTTAAGCAGTATGGTTTTGATAAATTTTTTACCAAAAGATCCCGTACCTCCTGTAACAAGTATTGTTTGATTATTTAACATATTAAACTCCCATTAATTCTTTTTGTCACATCAACTATATAAAATTAACATGCATTGGCTCTAACTCTAAATTATTCGGCACTGAATTAACCCCACAAGTATTTATATTAAGCTTTTTTTCTCCCAAATCAATATGCCCTTTATAACAATCTAAAAAACATCTCTTCATCATCCCGATATTTATCACTTCTGACGCAATCTATTAGTTTTGATTCACGTAATTAAATCAAATAATCTTGGTAAAAGATAAAACGGAATAGACAATAAACGATATTTTTCACCATTAGAAACTAACTCGTCTCGTCGCAGCTTTCCCGAATAAAATCTCACCAAAACTCTTTTTTCCACACTTTTCGCGAACTGAATCATCGAACGCATTTTCCCTTCGGCGCCGGATTTAACTTCAATACCGATTATTTTTCCTTGATACGAAAAACACCAATCCAGTTCAGCTGATCCTTGCGACTTATTTTTCGCCCAATAAACCAGGTTTAGTTTTTCATCATCTTTTAAGGAAATTAAACCCTGCCCTACAACCTGTTCGGCAATGCGTCCACGATAAAAACTATTCAAATCCTTCATATCATAAAATTCATTAAGTATATCCATTCGATAATTAACAAGTCCTACATCCAAAAAAAGTATTTTTTTAGGTCTTTTGCTTTGCTGAACAAGAGGCAAATTTATAGAACTCGTCGCTTGCGCTTGTGTTAAAATCATTACTTTCTCTAATGTCATAAAAGCTTTATTTATTTCACGACTTCGAAATACCGAACCAGCGAATTTTTCATATTTAATTAACGTCCCGGCAAACAATGGCGCGTTATCAATAACAAAAGACAGATATTTCGCGTTAGCTAAATTCGCGTATTTAAAAACATCCTCGCAATAAGATGAAAATAAAGAATTGTACACAATTTTCAAATCATTGATATTTTTTCCCTTAATATATGCCGCGACAACTTCCGGCATACCGCCTATCATAGTATATTCATAAAACTTTTTTAAAAAATCATCGTGCAATACCTCTGAAAGTTTTTCATTAAAACCAAACTTTTTCAAAAACTCTAAAGAATTTTTATCCTCAGTTGCCTCCAAAAATTCAAAAAAATCCAATGGATACATATGCGCGAATTCTACTCTTCCAACCGGGAAAGAAATACCTTCGGTTTCTATTTTCGCCTCTAAAAGCGAACCCGCGACTATAACATGCAATTCGGGCATATCTTCATAAAAAAAACGCATCAAACTTATCAAAGAAGGTGAATTTTGTATTTCATCAATAAACAAAAGTGTTTTGCCCTGTATAATTTCTTTTCCAAATTTTATTTTAACAATTTGTATGAATTCTTTTAACGAAAGATCCGAGCTAAACCAATTTTTATGATCCATTCTCTCAAGATTTATATTAACTATGTCATCAAAAAATTGTTCTCCGAACATCAATACCGCCGAAGTCTTCCCAACCTGCCGCGCGCCGCGTAAGACTAGAGGTTTTCTATTCTTTCTGTTTTTCCATTTTTTAAGGTATTTCAAAATTTTTCTATCAAACACCGTAAACCTCATTTTATTACACTATATGTATCAACTTGGTACAATATTAACACAAATAGCGTTATATATCAACAATACCCATGAAAAATATCTACGCACAATCCTTACTTTTGAAGTTTCAAAATGAAACCTCAAAAAAATTCAATTCAAACTTGATCATCTTACACCAGCTCCTGCCTTTTCCATAAACTCCGTCCTAAACAATAAATCAACCAACTAGCTATTAGCCATTAGCTTTCAGCTATTGGCTTTCGGCTTTCTTTAAACTTAATATATTGACCTTCTCCCTCAGATAAAATAAATTTTAATTCTTTTTTATTCATAATTTATATATATTCTTTAGCCCGTTCAAAAAATTCAGTTATTCCATTCTATTATTATATAAAATTAACATGCATGGGTTCCGGTCCCGGATCATCCGGTATCTTTAATCCATTATGCTTAACGTCCCATAAAAATTCATTTACTTTATGTTGTAAACAAAGACTCCCGCACATTGTTCTCGCATCAAAATTGCTTGATGCAATATCATCCATAACTTCCCAATATCTGTCGCTTTGCCATATCTCTTTATATGATTTTTCAGCAATGTTAGCTATATGATATTTGTTATATTTAGAGTTAAACAACATGCCGCACGGCGCGACTAGGCCGGACCCGGAAAATTGTGTTATAAACGGTGCGCCATAACATTTAGAGTATTTCCGTTTGCCACCTGAAAGTATTTTCGACCATTTAGCTTTTACCAAATAATCATCTGTTGAATATTTTTCAACGTTTTCTAACACTTGTACTAAATCTTTATACTCTTCATAATTAACTCCAAGTGAGCCATCTTCATCATCACTGCAGTGTTTTATTACCAAATAGTCAGCACCCAGCTCTTTGCCTAACTTAGCAAGTGGAATAAGCTGATCGGCAAATGACGGCAAAAACACCATTTGCAATCCGATAGTAACAGATAAATTGTTTTTATTTTTTATTGCTACGGCTTTGCGTATGGTTTCACAAACTTTATCGAAACATTTCTCACTGCATCCATGTATTTGGGCATATCTTTCAGGCTCTCCTGCCGAGATATTAAATCTTAGATATGTTAAATCCGGCAAAACACTTTCTAATTCTTCATCGTTAAGCATATAACCATTTGTCCCTAATGCCATATCAAGGCCATTTGCTTTTCCTTGAATTATAGCGTCTGTCAAATAAGGCGAACATGTACTTTCCCCGTCGCTTACAAAACTTATTGCTTTAACACCAATGTCTGCGGCATCGTCTAGAAATCTAAAGATAACGTCTTTTGTCATTTTCTTTTCATCATTTGCCTGAAGCTGTCCATAGCAATATATACATCTATAACTACATTTGCGGGTTAACGCACAGTCTATGGTTATAGGCGCAATGCGTTCGCCATTAAGCCATGCCTGGACTCTATCCTTGTGCCAGTTAAGCTTATGTCCGTCTAAAATTATTTTGTTTTCTGTATCCTGCATCTTTAAACTCTTATATATCCGGCTTTTGGAGAATCTATCCATTCGGCCATAAGCTTTGAAAAATCAACGCCTGCTTTGTACGGATCATAAACCTGCATGCCTATTATTTCCATAAGTTTTATATCATCACAACCGCTCATATGCGATTCGCCAAGCATTTTAAAATAATCGTTTACACCGTTACCTATAAATTTAACATTAAGGTTTTGCAATATAACGTCGTTGCGCATCTGCTCTATGGCGCGATATACTAAAAAATTAACTATAGAATAAACTATAGGCACAAAACCCTGCATGCTCATGCCTGCGGCTATTCCTACCGTTGCCTGCTCCATAATGCCCGCGTTAATTACTCTATCGGGAAACTCTTTTTTAAGCTCGTCCACAACGCCGAAACCCATATCGCAAACTATAAGAAACAATTTATCGTTATTTCTGAAATAAGGCACCAAATTAGACAAGATCTCTTTTCTATAATTCATGCTTCTAATTCTTCTTGTGTTGGTATACGAAAATGGAATTTCGCGATATTCTCCATACATTTTAAGCCGCAGCCTTTAATTGTATTTGCAATAAAGACATGCGGGATACCTTTTTTATTCTTTTTTATATTATTAATCTTTTGAGATAATTTTTGCGCGTTATGGCCATCGCAAACAACAGGCTTAATGCCAAAACCTTTTATACGCTTAATCAAACTCTTTCTGTCAGTCGGGAGAATATTTTTCAGAAAATCCATCGCTTGCAATCCATTCGCGTCTACGATAACAACCAAATTATCAAGTTTATATTGTATCGCAAAATTTAATGCTTCCCAAGTTGTGCCTTCCTGCATTTCGCCATCGCCCATAACGCAATATACAAAAAACTTTTCATTTTTAAGTTTCGCGGCATACGCGATACCTGCCGCGATAGGTAAGCCATGCCCTAAAGAGCCGCAACCTGCCTCAAGGCCATACTCTAAATTTCTTTGCATACAGCCGTGTAACGTGCTTTTTTCAGTATAAAAGTTCTTCCATTGGTCTTTTGGTATTGTGCCTTTGTCAGCTAAAAGCGCATAGACCGGATAACAACCATGGGCTTTAGAAAAAATCAATCTATCTCTATCCGATTTTAAAGGATCGGAAAAATCATAGTCCATGACACCGCAATAAAGTGCCGTCACGATATCTACGCTTGATAAAGATGGTGCTATATGACCTGCTTTGTTTTTAACAGATACCCTTATTACATCTTTTCTTATTTTATCAGCAATTTTATTTATATTTTTTTTCATATTATATATTACCTTGAAAAATCAAATATAAAGTTATATTTTTCAAGAAAGTGCTAAAAATCATTTATTATCAACGTATCTATGCGTACATTTTTGGTTTTTTTACTATAAAACCAAAATTTCGCTAAATTCGTCATAAATATTATATGAAATTTACATGTTCCATAGGGTTTTTTAAATCCCATAGATATTTATTTATCTCATCCATCCGGCAATTTATACGGCATTGAGAAATATCTAAATTTTTATTAACCCACTCTAAAGATTCTTTTCTCTTGTTACCTTCCCAAATTTCTTTAAAAGTGTTTTTGAAAATGTTGCCATAATTGAACCTGTCGTCACCTAAGAACATACTACAGCCCCAAACGTTACCGTCAGAATCTATATATGACCAAAATGGGAACGATAAACACTTTTTATACGGCTTACTCTCTTCATCCCATTTCTTCATCGCGTGTATCCTGAAAATAACTTTAAAATTATTATCATCAAACTTTTCAAGTTTTTCGCCTAAATACTCATAATCTTTATATTTTATGTCTTTATAGATGGTTGTCTCGCTTTGCGGATGCTGTGAATAAGGTTTTATAACCAAATAATCCATGCCGATATCTTTTGCTAATTCCGCCAACATAACAGCTTCATCTTTATTATCCGGTAAAAGCAAAAGCTGCATACCCAGCGCTGTCTTTAAATTTTGACGACGGCGTAAATCAGCCGCATAACGCATATTGGCCATTACCTTATCAAAATCGTCCGGCTTGCCTCTATGAATTTTCGTGTAGGTTCGGGCTGTCGCGCCGTTAATGCTTATCTTTATCCATGAGATATCAGCTAAACATTTATCTGCAATTTCTTTTGTAAATAAAACGCCGTTAGATGTAACCGCGGCGTCAATACCAGCAGATTTGGTATGATTTATAATCTGTGCCATATGCGGATGTAAAAACGGCTCGCCTTCACCCGCAAACATTATGCTCTTAAGCCCAAGTGTTCCCATCTCAGTCAAGCGCTCTCTGAAAATAGGAGTGTCATAAAATCGGGGTTTATATTTCATGAAATCCAAACCGCAATATAAACATCTATGGTTACACGCTCCCGCCGGACTTGTTTCCATATATATAGGATAGATATTTTTGCCGTCAAGCCAGTTATTTACACGCGGAACATGATACATAAGCTTGTGACTGTCTATCCTGTATTTATCCATACTTATCCTTTTTATTTTAATAAAGTTATAAGATATTTGCATAACGGCGCCCGCTCGACCGATGAACGGTTACCGACAATTAAAACTTTAAGAGCGCCTACGGCATTGCCTATAACACCTATCAATTCAATTGGAGTATCATTAACCCCGCACGGGGCGGCTATAGAAAAAAACGCGTCACCCGCGCCTATACGATCGACTATCTCGTTTGAAAAAACCGGGATATGCGCGAATCCTTCTTTTTTTGTATATACAGTCGAGCCTCTATGCCCGCGCGTAATAATAACATATGATGCTCTCATTTTTTTATAGATATCTTCTATCAAAGTCTCAACATCAGATCTGTTATCATGACAGGCAAGCCTTAATTCAGGTTCATCAATGCAAATGATATCTGCTTTAGGAAACTTTGTTATAAGATTAAAGCCGCGATTTGAACTGTTTGTCTGAACATTTAACGCAAGTTTAGCGGCTTTTTTAGATATTTTTTCTATTATTTTCGGAGTAAGACAGCCATGCCCGAAATCAGTCACAAGAAACAAATCGAAATTCTTATAATTTTTATCAATATAATCAAGAATCTTATCTTCAACATCTTTGGGCATTACCGCTAGATTATCCAAATAACAGACTTCAAACATCTTAATCAAAAAAGCATTATCGACAAAACGCCGCTTAACTACCGTGGGAACATCATTACGTTTATAAAAAACTTTTGTCACATTTTCTTTTAATCTTGAATTTATAAAAATATCATATTCATCCGTATTACCCGGACAGCTTAATAATGTAACATTTTTACAAAAACCGGCAAGATGGTTAGCGGCTGCCAGTACTCCGCCGGCAAATTTTTCTTCACGTATAAACTGGTTGGCAACAATATTATCTTTAGCCGTCTTGCCAAGCCCTGAACAATAATGGTATTCATCTATTATGATGTCGCCAATTACCAGAACATTCATATCCTCAATACCTTTTAAATGAGCTATTACATCATCTGCCGAATATTTCTGTTTAAGCCGGTCTAAAAATATCTTGGTTTCTTCCGAATAGGGTGTTAAAAAATTATTTATTAACGAAGTTGAACTGAAAGTTTCTTCATTAGTAAAATATAACTGGCCGCCGACAGAGTTTATAGCTTCTTCCTCATCATATATCTTACCTGTTACATCATCCGCTTTATTGGCATATTCCCCGCCTTTTACATAAAAATCCGGTTTAAGTTTTTTAATTGTGTTTATCGCCGTAGGCCATTCATTTATAGCCACATAATCAACTATTTCCAAAGACGCGATGGTATCTGCTCTAACGTTCTGGTTAAATATAGGTCTGCCCGGCCCGCGATTTACGAATTCATCTTGGTTAAAGTAACTATCAAAATATCGGCCTGTTTTTTTGCGGCTTTAAAATGGTTCAGGTGTCCGGGATGAAAAAGGTCAAAAACACCATGACAATGAGCTATCTTTTTGCCTTCTGATTTTAAATCTGTTATTATTTTTTCAAGATTATCTAGCGTTTTTATTTTACATGAAGTTTTCGATGACATTATTTCTCCTTACCTAAATAAGAAAACCAATCTTTCGTTTGTTCTTTTATACTTTCCGGCTCCCATACAGGCGCGTTTTTCCAATAATCAATATTATCAAGCATAATTTTAATACCTTCTTCTATCTGCACTTTAGGCATCCATCCAAGCTCTTTTTGAATCTTGGTTATATCAGCAAAAGTAATATCAGGTTCGCCGGGCCGCTTGGGTATAAAGACCTTATCACCACCCAACAATTGGACGATTTTATTTACGGATACGGTTTTTGAACTTCCGACATTATAAACTTCACTTATCTTATCGCTCTCAGCCGCCGCAAACATCGCCTCAGCAACATCTGTTACAAACGTAAAATCTCTTGTCTGTTCACCGTCACCTACAATAGTATAGGGCTTACCGGCAATTTTTTGAGCTAAAAAAACACCAAAAACCGCACCATATGTTCCCGATGTACGTGACCGCGGGCCATAAACATTAAAGAACCGGCAGGAAACAGCCGGAAAATCATAAACTTTCGCCCAATGAAGCACCAATTCTTCACCAAGCCGCTTAGTTAAAGCATAAGGATATTCAGGTTTAATATCGGCTGTTTCTTTTGTCGGATACTCATCCGGTATGCCGTAACAAGATGACGACGCCGCATAAACAAACCTTTTAACCTTATGTTCTCTAGCAGCCAAAATCACGTTAAACGTTCCGTTAACATTAGTATTATAATAATTTACAGGATTTTTTATTGACGGGACTATATCAGCAAGCGCGGCTAGATGAAAAACTTTATCTTTGTCTAAAAACTCATTAATCCAATCTCCCTGCACGGAAATATCAGCTTCTACAAACTTTATTTTATCCAAAACATGAGTAAGATTCTCAAGTCTGCCCGTACTAAGACTATCTATAACAGTAACCTCGTAACCTTTACTCAACAATAATTCTACTAAATGTGAACCGATAAAGCCCGCTCCGCCGGTAACAATAGTCTTTTTCATCTTCCTGCCACTGCCTCACTATTTTTTATTTTTGCCCACTCATTTTTTAACCGTTTATATTCCTCTTCCTTACGCTTAAGAAAATAATAAGTAAGTGAAATCCTTGCTTTAAGTCCTTGCGGTGTTAAAAAATATTTTAATTTATTGGCTTTGTTAGGACTTTTAGAAAAATTTTCAACTTTGATAAAACCTTTATTGATAAGCGCCTTTATTAAATAATTAGTCTTCCCTAAGGAAATCTTTAATTTAGTAGATATCTCCCGCTGATTAAGCCGGGCATTATTTTCTACCTGTTTAATAATTTCAAGCGTTTCTTCCCTTATTTCGGATTGTTCATTCATTGAACATATTTTCTCAAAAACAACCTCTATGTCAATTAGAATTACCTTTTAATTTTATTTAGTAATATTAAATTTTTCTATAATCTTGTTAAACTTTTCAGAATGTATATATTTTTTATTAGCAACCAACTCATAGTTTAAAACATCCGGGAATTTAATATATATTAAAAAACGCCTAAAAATATCATTACTTATTTTTTCACCTTTTTCTATTTTTTTAAGCGTATTACCAGAAATAGAAAAAACAGAAGCAAATTCACGAACCGTTAGCCCTATTTTCATCCTTAATTCCCGTATTTTTTTTAATTCTTTGTTATATGAAAATGCCGGTTCTAAAATAAAAGAAGATGGACCTTTATGCCCTAAAGCGGCTAAAAGAATAAGCAAGTTCTCTTCATCAGGGCTTATCCCGACATATTCACAATACTCAGAATAAGCGGGATTTTCTTTATCAGGTATTCTGTCTAAAAAAGACGGAAACATTTTCTCAGAAAAGAAACATCTTTCTGTTAAAGGCAATTCCGGCCCAAATTGAATGGCACTTCCATAACGAAAATAATTGTCGGCATAACAGAATTGCCATTGTTTATCTTTAAATGACAATTCGCCCACGTATATCCGGGTTTTGAAATTCTCTAAAAAAACATTAATTGCCGAAATATCAGAATAATTCATTTCTTAACTCTTCGTATCTTCTTTTAATTAATCTCTTGAAGGCTTCTTTTCTTTCTTCGGAAATAAAAGAACTATTTATCATATTCTCAATTTCCTTAATTTTTATTTTTTCATAAAATTTTTTAATAATATTCTTATATCCCAAACGTTTAAATTCAAGACAATAATCTATCATGGTCGGTTCGTTAGTCTTTTTTGTGACTATTTTCCCGCGCGGATCAAGCATAGCCGTCAACAAATCTTGCGCCTCTATTGCCAAATAAGAAGGATTATCATAAAACGGTGATAAAATATATCCTTTAGGTGTATTAATCAAACCCAAATTTCTTCCATGCCGGTCATAATTACCTATTAAAGCGTCAAAAAGACATAATTCTACAAACCGCTCAACACTAGATATATTTTTAGTTTTTTCTTTAAGAACATTTATTATATTTTCGCAATTAAACTCTCTATTATCGGAAAAAAAATGATAAATATGTTCCAAATTGCCAATTTTATATGTATCCATAAAATTTCTGCTGACAAACGCTTTAATTTTATTTTCAAACCTAATTAAAAAAAATTCCGGTACTTCTAGCCCTAAATAATAAGCAATTTGATTAGATAAAAACTCAGCGGCCGGAAGGTCAGAAAAACCTTTATCTTCAATTTTTATTATATAATTATTACCGGCTAATAACGCTGAATACTTTTTATATTTCCCCTGAAAAAAACTAGAATTAATATTTTTAAAATTCGTATTAAACTTCTGGCTATTATATTCCTTTATTATCACATTATCGAAATCTGAGCCTTCTTTCACATTAAACCAGTCATAAAAACAGGAATAATGCAAACCTTGTTTAATTTGATCTGTACTTTTTATAATTTCCCCGCATTTATAACAAATCATATCGACAGCTCCCTTTAGATAAAGATAACATAAAAAGCTATTTGTGTCAACTTTGATACATATTTTTTTTGCATCATTAATAGTGCAAAAAACCTGACCAATTCCATCCCAGGGTTGGGATTGGTTATGGCTTGAAAAATAAGGGTTTTAAAATTCCATCCCCGGGTTGGAATTGGTTCCGCGTTGGAGTTGGTTATATAGCAAATCATAGCGACAACTTCCTTTAGTAAAGATACATAAAAAGCGCTTTGTGTTAACTTTGATGCATCTTTTATTGCATCATTAATGCTGCGCATTGGCATGTATCCGTTCGCAAAATAGAATGTCTAATATGCTCAAGTGTCGCTTGCCGTATTTTGGGTTGTTCATTCATTGAACATATTTTCTCAAAAACAAAGGTATTCTGAATTCATAAAATTACAAATTTCATTCAAATAACAATAATTATATTTTCTTAAGAAGCTGTCGATTCCGGGCCGGACTCAGAACGATAACAACAAGCTGTCCCGCCAAATAGACCCACACATTGTCTGGACGAGAACGTACCGCCTAGCGCCGCACGTCCGCTATTATCACAACAACTCAGTACCGCTTGCTCAGGGTTAAGTCTAATCTTCAACATTGCAGGGGTTATCCATTTTTTATTTTCCGAGATAGGTTTTCTTTTCTTCTTATATTTTTTTGTTTCTTCTAGCATATAAATACCTTTAAAAATATTTTATCATTAAAGTATTATTTTTTGCACAAAAAATAATACTTAGACTATCTTTACAGGAAAGTTAACTTGAAATCGCACTGCCCGCACTGCCAGAACCTGCGCAAAAACCCGGATTACATTGGAAATCAAATGGTGTCGTAATACCTGCTTTAATTGATGTGTCACAACATGATAATACAGCTTGCTCAGGATTAAGCGAGATTTTTATTATTTGGAAATTTGCCCATTTTTTTATTTTTCTTTTACGCATGGTAGATAAACTGCTTTTTAATTAAATTTTAACTATTATTTTAGATATTGAATTTAAAGTAGCAGCTCCTTCAAACCCTTTTTTGGCAGATTCACCAAACCATATTGGGATAACATCAAAATCTGAAACAAAAGTCTTTATCTTGTCCAGCTCTTTAAGTGATAGTTCCGAAGCTGAAATGATAACAATAAGTCCGGCATCAAGCAGTATATTCGCAATTTCTGAAAGTCTGCGAATATGTTCTTGCCGATCTGTTTTTTTATCAGTATTTTTTAGGTCAGCATCAACTCCGTAAATAACACTTCCTATTCCAAGAAAATAAACTTTCCTGCCTGATAGAAACAATTTCTTTTCTAAGTTCCGAGCAAATTTTTTACGGTCAGATTTTTCGATGCCCGTCACTATTATTAATTTTGGTTTTTGCCCATATTTTTCTATTTTTTCTTCTATAGGTATAGCGCTTTTCACCCAGTGAAAATTTCTGTCTATACACTCATCCACTACGGCTTTATTTGAGCTTATCAACTCTTTAAGTATTATGCCGCCGCCGGATATTTGGATATCATCCACTAGAACAAATCTTGATGTTTCCTGGATCATGTCTACGGTATCAAAGACTATAGGTTCTTTTGTTTTTATTTCAACACGTGCCGCTTCATTTTTGTTTATTTTTTTGACTTTTTTTGTCTCTTTTAAAGTAACGGCATCAATTTTATTATTTATATCCGTTATAACCGCAGAGACTTTTTGTGTCCCTATTTTTAAAATATAGTTTGTACCGGCTGTTAACGGCTTATCTCCCAGCCAAAAGATATTAGCCAAAAAATCACACGAGACATAAGGTCTGTTTTCATTTTCAAGACACATCAGCTGCCCACGTTTGATATAAAGCTGTTCTTTTAAAGTAAAACCGACTGCTTCATTTTTAAAGATTGATTTAGCTTTTTTGACCGGAAATCTTTCTATAGTTTTAACGGCAGTTTTTTTCCCCGAAGGATAAAAAACAATATTATCATTTACACCAACCTTGCCATTATTTACAGTGCCTGCTATTATACGACGTGAGTCCCCGTCTTCGGTAAATTTATACACGTCCTGAACCCACATCCTAAAATCTTCATTACTGTCGTTTTCACACACATTAATATTATCAAGCGCATCCAGAAGTTTTTTGCCTTTATACCACGGCATATTCTTACCTGATGAAAAGATGTTATCCCCGAATTTACCGCTAACAGGTATAAAACAATCGGCTGATATTCCTATTTTTTTAAGAAAAACCGAATATTCATTGCAAATAGAATTAAAAACGGATTTTCTGTAACCGGTAAGGTCCATTTTGTTTATAAGAACTATTATTTTTTTTATACCAAGCATAGACAAAAAATAACCATGCCTGAAAGAATTTGTCTGCAGGCCTTCGTTAGCATCAATAACCAATACGGCCATATCGGCACGTGAAGCGCCTGTTACCATGTTTTTTAAAAACTCTATATGGCCGGGCGCGTCAATTATTATGTATTTACGTTTGTTCGTTTTAAAAAATACTCTTGCAGAATCTATGGTTATGCCTTGGGTCTGCTCATCTTTTAAGGCATCTATTAAAAAAGCATATTCAAAGGGTTTAGCGTTATCAGCACAGTTTTTCTTTATGCGCTCTATCTTACCGTCAGCTATAACGCCTGTATCGGACAAAAGCCGCCCTATTATGGTACTTTTGCCATGATCAACATGCCCGACAAAAGCTATACTTACCGGTTTTAATCCCGTTTGTTGGGATAGTTTATTTTTTTTTATACTTTTGGCCTTCATAAATAATATTACATGTAGCCTCTACGCCGTAAAGATTCCAGCCCTCCATTATCATCTTTATCCTGCGCACGCCCCGAACGTTCAGCTATATTTTTTAATTTACCGAGTTTAAGTTCTTTTATTATTTCTTTGTTGTTTTTAGCTTTTGATTTTATCGGAAAAGTACACGGATAACAGCCTAAAGACCTGTATCTTAGACCTTGGCCTTTATTATAATATAAAGAGACCATAGGTATTTTTTCACGTTCTATATATTCCCAAATATTAAGCTCTGTCCAATCAAGTAAAGGATGAATCCGTACATGTTCTTTAGGCGGCAGGTCCGTATTATACTGGTCCCAAAATTCAGGCGCCTGTTCGCCTACTCTCCATTGATTATTTTTGTCACGCACGGAAAAATAACGTTCTTTAGAACGGGAACCTTCCTCATCTGAACGTATTCCCAATATAATACCTGTAAAAACTTCCTTACTTTTATCTAAATGATATTTGCCTGTTTGATGATTAAATTTATAACGCGAACCGGACGCGTTCAGTGTATCTTCCAACGCTTTTGTTTTAAGATTTTCACAACATTCTATCCTATTTACGTTCCCGGACTTAAAGGTCTTTTTTACGGCAAGCGCTTTCTCGTTTATGCCGTAAATCATGTTCAGCTTCCATTTTTTAGTCAATTTATCGCGGTATTTTATCATCTCAGGAATTTTATAAGCTGTGTCTATATGTATAAGAGGAAACGGGACATGTCCAAAAAAAGCTTTACGCGTAAGCCATAATAATACCGTACTATCCTTCCCGATTGACCAAAGCATAGCAAGGTTCTTTATATTAGCATACGCTTCGCGTAAGATATAAATACTTTTATTTTCCAAATCATTGAGGTATTTCATTCTTTTTCTCTAGAAATAAAAAATAACACTGTTTATTATTTTTTATCATTACGAAAATACTCTATGGTCTTTCCTAAACCTTTTTTTATATCTACTTTCGGACGCCATTTTAATTCTTTTTTGGCTAAAGAAATATCAGGACGCCTTAGCTTAGGATCATCCAACGGCAAAGGTTTATATACTATTTTGCTATTAGAACCTACAAGGTTTATTATTAATTCCGCCAAAGAGTTAATTGTCATTTCATTAGGGTTGCCTATATTAACAGGTGTGTTAAGCCCGGAGTTCAATAAAAGTAGCAGACCGTCAATAAGGTCATCGATATACGCAAAACTTCTGGTTTGTTTCCCGTTACCAAAAGCCGTAACAGGTTTATTTGTCAAAGCCTGCTCAATAAACTCAGGTATAGCCCTACCATCACGAGCTCTCATTCTGGGACCATAGGTATTAAATATACGAACTATCTTGGTATCTATTTTATGTTTTCTATGATAAGCAAGCGTAATGGCTTCAGAAAATCGTTTCGCTTCGTCATATACGGATCTGGGCCCGATAGGATTCACGTTACCCCAATAAGTCTCTTTTTGCGGATTCACAAGCGGATCACCATAAACTTCGCTTGTAGATGCCAATAAAAATACCGCTCTTTTTTTTCTTGCAAGTTCTAAAAGATTACGAGTACCTATCGCGCCCACTTCTAACGTCGCGATGGGATACTTATAATAATCTCTGGGCGACGCCGGAGACGCAAAATGTAAAATATAATCGATATCGCCTTTGACATCCAACGAATCGATAACATCATGTTTCAGGAATTTAAAATATTTATTTTTATAAAGATGTTTTATGTTTTTTTCAGAACCGGTTAAAAGATTATCGACACATATCACATACGCCCCCAAATCAAGTAACCTGTCACACAGGTGAGAACCTATAAAACCCGCGCCGCCTGAAATCAATATATGCTTTTTTTTCATCACTTTCCTCTTGTTGAAAACCACTCGGCCGTGAGCTCCAACCCCTTTTCAAAATTAACATGTTTATAATTTTTTAATTTTCTCTTTAACTTAGATATATCAGCTAAGGTCTTGGAAACATCACCTTTGCGTTTAGGAAAAGTTTTTCTTCTAGCTTTTTTAGAGAGTTTGTTCTCGAGAGCCTTTAATAAATAGTTTACAGTTACCGCTCTGCCTTCAGCAACATTGAATATTCCGCCAGAGATACTTTTTAATGACATGGCATTAATATTAGCAGAAACGATATTGGCTATATAGCAAAAATCTCTTTCCTGAGTACCATCTCCGTATATAGGAACTTCTTTATTTTTTAAAAGACAATTAATAAATTTCGGAACAACTAAACCATATTGATTTTCCAAAGACTGACCAGGCCCAAATACATTAAAATATCTTAAAGCTACTATTTCCATGTTATATAATCTTGAAAAAAGTAAAGCGTATTGTTCACATATAAGCTTAGTCATAGCGTAAGGCGAAACGGGTTCCGGCTTGTCGGTTTCTTTCTCAGGAAACGTTTTTCTTTCACCATATACGGCACTGCTTGATGCAAAAACTATACGGCTAATATTCCTTTTTTTCGCCTCATGAAATAATCTTATAGTTCCATCCACATTGACAGAATGATATTTTAATGGTTCCTCGACAGATTTGGGAACACTTCTAAGAGCAGCTTGATGATTTATTATATCTACACCGTTAAGGGCTTCGGATAATTTTATTTTATTGTTTATACTGCCTTTAATAAATTTTATCTTCTTACCGTGATGAGAAATATTAGTTTCTTTCCCATAACTTAAGTCATCTAATACAATAACCTTTGCCTTCAGTTTTACTAATTCATCGACTATATGTGACCCAATAAAACCCGCGCCGCCAGTAACTAATATTTTTTTATTTTTATAGAATTCTTTCATTTCACAGCTGTTGGACATTATTAAATTTCGTTTTATAAACGTTTCTTGTATCAAAAATAAATTTGCTGTTTTTTTGCAGCATACTATACGGCAAATAATTATGGTCTGTGGCAAGTATGACGGCATCATATTTGCCCAGTGTTTTTTCACTTAATAGAATGCTTTTCTTTTTTATATCTGCTATATTCAAAAAAGGAATATATTCATCATGGTAATCAGCATAGATTTTTCTTTTTATCAGTTCTTCTAATATATCCAAGGCAGGCGATTCCCGCAAATCTTTCACATCTTTCTTATATGTTATACCGACAACAAGTATCTTGGCAGATGGTTTGGGAACTGCCTTTAATACTCGTTCAACTACATATATCGGCATTTGCCTGTTTAATGACGCGGCAAGGTCTATCATCTTGGTCTTAAAGCCCATCTTCTTTGCTTTCCATGAAAGATAAAGCGGATCTGTCGGTATACAATGACCGCCTATGCCGGGACCGGGATAAAAAGGCATAAAACCGAAAGGTTTGGTTTTTGCCGCCTCTATCACTTCCCAAACTGAAATACCCATTTTTTCACAAACTAAAGCAAACTCATTAGCCAAAGCTATATTTATCAATCTAAAGGTGTTTTCATATAACTTCGCCGTCTCAGCTACTTCAGGTGAAGATACCGGAAAAACTTTTTTTATTATTTTTAAATACAATTTAACTCCTAATTTTGTAGCCGATGCTGACATACCGCCGACTATCTTAGGAATTTTAGTTAAAGGATATTTTTTATCTCCGGGATTAACACGCTCGGGAGAAAAACACAAATAGAAATCTTTGCCCTCTTTCAAGCCGGACGTTTCTAATATCGGCAATACAAATTCTTTTGTCGTTGTCGGGAAAGAAGTACTTTCAAGTATTATAAGCTGTCCTTTTTTAATGTATTTTTTTATTGTATTAGCCGCGTCCACTACATACGAGATATCCGGCAGTTTGACTTTTCTTAAAGGAGTCGGCACGCATATTATTATTACATCGGACAACCCTAAAACCTTCGGGTCATCTGTCGGATAGAATTTTTCTTTTTCTATAAGTTTTGTTATATTCTGCGGCTCAACATCTATTATATATTTTTCACCTTTCTTAAGTTTGAATATCTTATCTTTACTTTTATCAAATCCGTAAACAAATAAATTTTTACCGGCAAATGCCTCAGCCAAAGGCAGACCTACATATCCCAGCCCTATAATACAAAGCTTAGCATTATTTTTATTTAGTTTATTAGCTAGTTCTTTAAACAATTCCATTTTCATCTCCCTATACCTATATAACCAAATCCATTTGAAATAATTTTCTCACGGTTAAGTGTATTTCTTCCGTCGGCTACCAATAGCCCCGGTATTTGTTTCTTCAATTTCTTAAAATCTATTTTTTCAAACTCTGCCCACTCTGTCAACACACATAGACAATCTATATCTGACTTTAAATATGGTTTTTTACAATATGTAACATTCCCAATTAATATTTTTTTTGAATTATCTATCGCCTGCGGGTCATAAACATAAACTGCTGCTTTTTTAGCAAGTAAAAGATTTATTACTTTTATCGCGGGAGAAAATCTTATATCAGACGTATTTGGTTTAAACGAAAGACCGCAAACAGAAAAATTTTTCCCTTTCAAAGTACCCAATCGTTCCTCTATACGTTTAACAAATAATTTAGGCTGATTTTTATTTATTTTTTGGACTTCGTCCAATAATCTAAAATCATATCCTAACTTTTTTGCGGTATAGTGAAAAGCCTGTACATCCTTGGGAAAACAAAAACCGCCATATCCTATCCCGGCATTTAAAAAATCAAAACCTATACGTTTATCAGCACCTATAGCATGCGCGATTTTTTTAATATCAGCACCAAGTTTATCAGACAAGCATGAGATAGCATTTATATAGGATACTTTCATTGCTAAAAAAGAATTTGACGCGTATTTTATCATCTCCGCGGTATTTATGTCGGTAACTATTTTTTCTGTCTTTATCTTACTATAAACTTCGTGAAGCAAATTAGCGGCTTTTTGCGAACCAACACCGAATATCAATCTGTCCGGATGAAAGAAATCAAAAATAGCCTTACCTTCACGTAAAAACTCAGGATTTGACGCGACATCAAAAGAATTTTTACCTTTCTTATTGTTTTCTATTATCTTTAAAAGTCTCTTACCTGTGTTTACCGGCACAGTTGACTTACTTACTATAAGCTTATAATCATTTAAATTATTGGCAATTATTTTAACAACATTTTCGACTGCAATTAAATCTACCGAACCATCAGGCATAGGGGGGGTACCTACAGCTATGAAAATCAGATCGGAGCATTTCACAGAACCGGAAATAGAAAAAGAAAAAGACAATTTTTCTTTTTTACAGCCGTTTATAACTAATTTTTCAAGACCGGGCTCATAAAAAGGCATAATTCCTTTTTTTAACCCGTTTATTCTCTTTTTGTTATTATCCACACATATGACTTTATGCCCAAGATGAGCAAAACAAGCCGCAGCAACAAGCCCGACATGGCCGGCACCTATAACACAGATGTTTTTTGCGGTTTTACTCTTAATACTCACTTCTGCCGCCTTCAAATGTATGGTCAAAGCCCATGTGCATTCTGGGATATTCTTTAAGCGTAAACATGAAAAAAAATGTTAAGTCTCTGCCGCCTGAATCCGGACGGTCAACGTTAATACCAAGATCCAGCCACCAGCAATGCATATCGGTACGAAATACATATTCCTGACGCTCAAAATGGTTTTCCTCAAAATCATAGCGCATATAGTTCTGAAATTGTATCTTCGGCGTCATCTGATAGCGGAAATGCGCTGTGCCTTCGGTATTTTCGTTACGTACGTAACGCTGACCTAAAGAAACGGCATAGAGCTCTTTCTCTGTCTCTTCACCGCCTACCATCATTTTTTTCTTTTTAGAGTATGTCGCGTCCGCGTCTATCGTCACGAATTCTTCATCTACAATACTATACTCCGTATCCGTTGTAACGGATATGTTCGGTGTAGGATAAAATTCAAATTCCGTAGTAAGTTTATCAAAATAGCTGCCTTTAGCTTCATTATCAATGTTGTATTCCAAAGCAGGGCTGAAATATATAAAATCCCATACCCGTTCGTCGTTTTTAGCCTGTATTTTGTTTTTCAGTTTAAATATTATTTTTTCGGATCTTTCAAAGGTGTCGTCATCGTCAAATTCAATAAGATTGTTATCTGAAACTGTAGGGTCATGCATATATGAATAGCTGATCTCCGGAGTAAGAATATGTCTAAACTCATTTATCGTTTCACCGCAGAAATTTACCGGCAAATCAAAATATTTATAAAACTTGGTGCTCAAGGTTATACCTGCCTCGGGTATAGTGCGCAAGACATTTTCCTGTGAATATTTATTTTGTGAATAGTAAATATTATACATCGCTACATACGGAGTAATACTTAGGAATCCAAACCTGTCGGAATAACTTATTTTGTTATGTGTATAGAACCTAAAAACCGAGCTGTCTTCGGCCGGAACTTCCGGTTTGTACTGTAAATATCCAGCTTTTTCTTTTGATTCAAAATAAAATTTACTGCTGCCTATGTTGTGTTTGTACATATTATATTCAAGTTGAGGAAGATATTCGGTCTCAGTATAAAAATTGTTAAGGCGTTTCTGGGTAAATAACGACAACGAAGAGTTCGGAAAAGAATAATCCATTAGCATATAACTTAACGGATGGTTCTGTTTTTCATATTCGTCATAAAAGAAGTCTTTCATGAAATATTTGTCGGAAAATTTATTTATCTCAGCCTTTATTGTAAGGTTCGGCATAGGTTTAAAATCGTAAAAAAGTTGGGCTTTATATCTATCGTCGTCTAAATATTTTTCGGCTATGCCGGCTCTTTCAGGATATTCATCATACAATTCACTTCTGTTATCTGTAGAATAAAGATTATCTTTTATTGTATAATACTTAAATAAAGCGTTACCGTATTTTTTGGTTTTTGCCTGATGAGTCAGCCCTAAGCCCCAACCTCTTTTTTCATAATAATCCAAATCTACCGCGCCCTTAAGATTATCGTCCAGAATATAACGCCAGCGTGTCAGCACATAATAACCCAGCTCTCCGTCTTTTCCGAAAGAAGGTGAAAACGGAAATTCATCACCGTTTATCGGTATAGAAATATAAGGAAAATAAAAAACCGGGACTTTACCGACTTTCATGACCATGCCTCTGGCCTTTATCCTGTCGCCGGGGTATATGGTTATTTTTTTAGCTTCAAGCTTATAATGGGGTTCGTCCAAATCACATGTCGTAACATAACCTTTGTGCAGAACTATTGACCCGTCATCACCTGTTTGGACTTCATCTGCTTTACCGAAGAAAGGACTAGCATAAACCCGCGTATCAGTAACAACAGCCGCTTTTTTAGAAAAATCATAAACAACATTCTTACCGTAAGAAACATCCTCACCGCGATGTACTTCGACATCGCCTTCGATGTAGGCTTTATTAGCCGCACTGTCATATATTGCCTCCTGACAATGAAGCGAAAGTTCATTTTGGGATATTATTACATTACCTGTTGCTACTATTTGTTTTTTTGCATGATCAAAGCTGATAGTGTCAGCTTCTATATCTACTGGAAGATCTTTTTCCTGCGCCATGGCAGAAAAAATAAAAATTAAACTTAGTAAAAAAAATACAAAAATCTTTATCCTAGTATAGTCCGTTTTCATAATATAGCGCTTAAACATTCTTCCCTCCCGGCATATAAAACTATTTATTACTACATCACTATATACCTTTATAAAAAAGTATATCCGTCATCATGCCGCGCAATTAGACGCCGCCCATAAAGCCGCGCCGATAATACCCGCGTGTTTTATTTTTGCTTTTTTTATTTTTAAACCTTTTGACAAAGGAGCCATGGCATAACGTTTTATATGCGCTAAAACCATAGGCTTAAACAGGTTATACGCGCCGCTCACACCGCCGCCTAAAATTATTACTTCCGGATTGAACAAATTTACCATACCGGCCAAAAATCTGCCGAAATAAAAAGAGAATTCTTCCCAAACCGATAATGCGGCTTTCTCTCCTAATAAGGCGCGCTCATAAAGTTCTTTTACCGTAATTTCTTTTTTTATACCGGTTTTTTTTTTATAATTTCTTATCAAATAAGCGTTACCCAAATACGTCTCTATACAGCCGTTAGAACCGCAGCCGCATTTTTGGCCATTAACTGTTATGGGAATATGAGCAAGCTCCGCCGCGCTTGTCCTGGCATAGAGTAACTCTCCATTTATGACTACACCGCTGCCCAGGCCTGTTCCTAACGTGAAAAAAAGAGCATTTTTCACATGCCCGCCCAGGCCTACCTTGCATTCTGCTAAAGTAAAAACATTAGCATCATTGTTTATAAAAACTTTCTTCTTTAAGCTTCTGCCGAACTCTTTAGAAATAGGGTAATTCTTCCAGCCGGGAACGTTAGGCAGATCAAATATTTTGCCGTTTTTAATGTCGATCAAGCCCGGCGCGCCTATACCTATCGCCTTGATATTATATTTAGAATACAAGGCTAATACATTTTTCAAAAGTTCCAAAAACTTTTCTTTTGTATTATTAGAAGACGTAGGATATACAGACCGCGCGATAAGGCTCCCTGATGAGTTAACAACACCTATATCAATATTAGTACCGCCCCAGTCAATTCCAAGATAATTATCCATAATTTTTATAATATCGGGGCGAGTGGACTTGAACCACCGACCTCTGCGTCCCGAACGCAGCGCTCTAGCCAAACTGAGCCACGCCCCGAAATTTATCCTTTAGCTTTTAAAAGATAGTCACATTCCATGTTGACGACTTCACCTATGCGCAACTTATTAAATGTAGTATGCTCATAAGTAAACGGTATGACATCTACCGTAAAACTTCCCGGGAAAACTTTTTTTATTGTCAACGAAACACCATTAACGGCTATCGAGCCTTTTTCTATTATATACTTTTTCGCTTTAGGCAAAAAGGATATTTCTATCTCGTAATAACTTTTTTTCTTTAGCTTACGTTTTACACGACCTAACGCATCGCAATGACCCAAAACAAAATGACCGCCAAGTTTGTCTCCAACGGCAAGAGCCGTTTCGCAATTGATACGGCTGCCTATCGTAAGCTTGCTTAAATTCGTATCTTTAAGAGTCGGGTTTACAATATCAAAAAAAAGCAGGCGCCTGTCTTTCCTAGTAACGGTCAGGCATACACCGTTTAAAGCTATACTGTCTGAGACAGCGGCATCGTTAAATATAGCCGGCGCAGTGATGCCCACCACTGTCAATCCCGAACCCTTTCGTAAAACGCTAATCGTTCCTATTTCTTTTATTATACCGGTAAACATTTTTTCCGTATATATTAAGGTAAGAAATAAAAAAATTATATCATATATATAATAAAAATCTATCTTTAAAATTGCCTAAAAAGCGTGAAAATACCATAAATCAAAGCCTTTTAGACTAATTATTACATACAATTAAACAGCCCAAAGATCTCTTGGTTATATTTGTCTTAAATTATATGGTTATTTTTGTTTTCTTTACAAATAAAAACCCCGCTCCAATTACTCGGAGCGGGGAACTTTTGCTATATTAACGACTATCGAAACTATTTCTTTTTCTTAGCAGGTTTTTTCTTTGCAACTTTCTTAGCTGCTGGTTTCTTCTTAGCAACTTTCTTAGTTGCTTTTTTCTTCACAACTTTTTTAGCTGCCGGTTTCTTCTTAGCAACTTTTTTCTTTGCAACTTTCTTAGCTGCTGGTTTCTTCTTAGCAACTTTTTTCTTTGCAACTTTCTTCTTTACCGCCATCTTGACACCTCCTTTTTTTCCGACCCCCAGCCGGATTTTATTTACACTTTAATTCTAGCAAACAAAAAAAAGTTTTTCAATAACTTTTATGTATTTTTCAAAAATTTTTTTAAAGATACTTCGGAGAGAATTTCGATGTAAATTTTTTAAGGTGTGAAAAATATTTTTATACGGTTATCACATTAGACGCATCATCGTCTTCCCATAAATTTTCTAACCCGTAAAAAGTTCGTGATTGTTCATCAAAGACATGCAGGATTATATCGAAGAAATCTACTATACCCCAGGTGTTTAGTTTATCTATTTGTTTATTCGATACCTGAAGTTTTAATTTTTTACTTTTATCAGCTACATATTCATATATCGCTCTTACCTGTGCCGGAGACTCCGCCGAACAAACAATGAAATAATGACAAAAATTACAGGATTCTGTCACATGTATGGCTACCGGATCTATCGCTTTTTTATCCAAGGTCAACTCCATTAGCCCTAATGCCTTATTTTTGATTTCGTCGTTATTTTTCAATGTTTTTTTAGTCATATACGCCTTTTTTAAATAGTGTTCTTAAGATTTTAAATTTAGCTCTTTTATTTTCTCTTCCATATTCTCCGCTTTCAAAATAGCTTCTCCAACCATGACTGCTTTTACTCCGGCACCTTTGAATAAAAGTATTTCTTTAGCTTCCGCGATACCGCTTTCGCTTATCAAAGTAACTCCTTGCGGAATGAACGGAGCTAATTTTATAGTCTTGCTTGTATCTATTTTAAATGTATGAAAATTTCTATTATTAACACAGATTATATCTGCTCCGCTCTTTAAAACTTTTTTTAATTCTTTTTCTGTATGGACTTCCACAATAGCATCCATATTCATACTACGGCAAAACTCTAAAAGCTCTTTTATCCGGGATTCGTCGATTATAGACATTATAAGTGTTACAGCATCAGCTCCTGCCGCGCGTGACTCTAAGATTTGCGATTCGTCTATAATAAAATCTTTTCTTAATACCGGTATTTTTATTTCTTTTTTTATATCTTCAATATATTTAAGTTTACCTAAATAAAATTCCTGTTCTGTTGCTACAGAAATGGCACTCGCTCCGCAATTAGTATATAATCTGGCTAAAGCTAAATGTGAAAAATCAGGCCTCAATATACCAGCAAAGGGTGAACCTTGCTTTATTTTACCTATAAATGATATTTTATTCTCTATATTTACGGCTTTCTTAAAAGATAACGGCGCCGGAGCTTTAGCGGCAAGAGAACGTAAGGCATCTTTATTGCCTTGTAAAACTTTAACTTCTTGTTTTTTCTTTTCCAAAATTAAATTTAATATTTTATGCATTCCAGACCTTCGTTATTTCTGTTTTACTCTTTTGACCTTAGCACCCAAGTGCCTGAGTTTAGTTTCTATATACTCATAACCGCGGTCTATATGATAAACTCTAAGGATTTCTGTTTTATCTTCTGCCGCAAGGCCCGCAATAACAAGCGCGGCTGAAGCTCGTAAATCAGATGCCATCACTTCCGCGCCGAACAATCTCCGTCGGCCTTCTATTATGGCATATGGACCGCTTCTTTGAATCCCCGCCCCCATACGATTAAGTTCTGCTATATGCATAAACCTGTCAGGATATATTTTCTCGGTTATCATAGATATACCTTTAGCAAAACATAAACAACTCATAAGCTGCGCCTGCACATCCGTAGGAAAGCCGGGATACGGCAAGGTCGTTACACTTACAGGTGTTATAACCTTAGGTGACTTTATTCCGATACTGTCTTCTTTTATATTAAACACAGCACCCATATTCTCCATCGCTTCCAAAACAGCCGTTAAATGTTTGAAATTAACTTTTTTTATTGTAATATCAGATCGCGTGACAAGTGCCGCGGCAAGAAAAGTAGCCGCCTCTATCCTATCAGGTATAACCGTCTCATCTAAACCGTTAAGACAGTCAACTCCGTTAATCGTAATAATAGGTGTACCTTCACCTTCAATATTTGCACCCATTTTTTTCAAAGCTATACCAAGAGCTATTATCTCAGGTTCACAAGCAGCATGTTCAATTATAGTGATACCTTTTGATAAAACCGCTGCCATCATGACATTAGCTGTAGCCAAAACAGAGGACCCGAATTGACCGCCAAGATAAATATGCGCTCCTTTAAGTTTTTTAGCCGAAGCAATACAATAACCTTTATTTATTTTTATATCAGCACCTAATTTCATTAATCCTTTAATGTGCAGATCTACCGGACGCGGGCCGATAACACAACCTCCGGGCAAGGCTACTTTGGCTTTTCTATTTTTTGCCAATAACGGGCCCAAACAACAAAAGGAAGCGCGCATTGTGCGAACCAAACTGTACGGTGCGGTATATTTTTCTCTTTTGCCCGTACTTTTAATTACGACTGTGCCCTGCTTGAACGATATTTCTTTGCCTAGTGTCTGCAAGATCTTAAGCATTGTACGTATATCCAAAAGATCCGGAACGTTTTTTAAAACACATAATTTATCTGTTAGTAAAGTAGCAGATAAAATCGGTAAAGCAGCATTTTTTGCACCGCTTATAGTCACATCACCCTTAAGTTTTGAATTATATACTATAAATTTATCCATAATTTATTTCGATTTTAATAAAACTCCGCCGCGCCAATTATCCGAATAATCTTTTATCCATTCTACTACTTTATAGCCGTATTTTTCAATTTTTTCTTTTGCGACATCTTTCTGGTTATAGCCCATTTCAAAAATCAAAAAACCCTTATCAGTTAAGTATTTGCCGGCCTCTGAAAATATCTTATCTAATAAATCAAAGCCCGTAATGCCTCCGTCTAACGCCAAAAACGGCTCATGCGTTAAAGAACCTTCTATCTGCGAAGATTCGACATACGGCGGATTCGTAACTATTAGTTGATATTCATTGTCATTTAAACCTGCAAAAATATCGCTTTGATAAAACCTAATCTTAAGATTATCTTTTAACGCGTTCTTTTTTGCTACGTCCAGCGCTTCCTCGGAGATATCTGAGCAAACGATATTTAGACCCGGGACCAACCGCTTCAATGTAAGCCCTATAACCCCGCTGCCGCAGCAAAGATCCAAGACATTGATTATTTTATATTTTTTTATATATTCCAAAGTTTTCTCTGTTATTATTTCAGTTTCGACACGAGGAATTAATACATCTTGATTGACATTAAAAGTATGTCCGTAAAATTCTTCTTTACCCAGGCTGTATGCTAATGGTTTACCGGATAAGTATTCATGTTTTGCTTTATCCAGGAAATTCAATTTTTCGGCAGGAATATTTATGTCAGAATCACAGATATTAATAACCTCGCCAAAAGTTTCTTTGATAAGAAAGTTCATATCGCGCGGCAAAAATATATCTTTTGTGTTATTATACCAATCCTTGAGATTCATATTGTTTTTCTCTGTCAGCTTTTATTAAAGCCTTGATTATTTCGTCTAAATCTCCGCCGATAATCTCTTCCAACCGGTATAATGTAAGATTTATTCTATGGTCTGTCACTCTCCGTTCCGGATAATTGTATGTTCTGATTTTCTCACTACGCTCGCCCGTACCTATCTGTACCCGGCGAAGTTCTACAACTTTAGTGTTTTCTTCCGTTTGGACTTTTTCTAAAATACGCGCTTTCAGCACACGCATAGCTTTTTCACGATTCTTTATCTGCGAGCGTTCATCCTGGCATGCAACCACAGTATTTGTAGGTATATGTGTTATGCGTACCGCAGAATCTGTTGTATTAACATGCTGTCCGCCCGCGCCTGAAGAACGATATGTATCTATTTTTAAATCATCCGGGTTAATTTTAAGGTCGACTTCGTCAGGTTCCATTAAAACCGCAACAGTAACAGTTGACGTATGTATACGCCCACCGGATTCGGTAGCCGGTACACGCTGTACACGATGTACACCGCTTTCATACCGTAATTGTGTAAAGACACCGTCACCTTTAACCGAAAAAATAAGCTCTTTGAAACCGCCGATCTCTGTAGAATGAGAATTTAAGACTTCTATCTTCCAACCTTTAGCCTCAGCAAATTTAGAATACATTTCAAATAATGTCCCCGCAAACAAGGCAGATTCTTCTCCACCGGCCGCCGCGCGCATTTCGATTATGACATCACGATCCGGCTCGCTGGCAGAGAATACTTTATTTTCTATGTCCTCTTCTATCTGTTCCAACGCCTGTGTCAGAGTTTCTATTTCCTGCCGAGCCATAACTTTAAGCTCTTCGTCTTCGTGCGGATTTTTTAAAAGCTCTATCGATTGGCTTTTATCTTTTAGATATTTGTCTCTTTGGTCAATCAATGTTAAGATTTTCTCAAGAAACGCGAACCTTTTGGAAAGCATAACATATTGAGGCCTGTCAGAAAAAATATCGGGATTGGAAAGCTTTAAAGATAGCTCTTTATATTCTTCTCTTAACTTATCGAAATTTATCATTTGCGATTATTTTATTTCTTCTTCCCGTATTTCTTCACAAATTTGTCGACACGTCCTTCTGAATCCACAAATTTCTGCTTACCGCTGAAAAAAGGATGACACGCCGAACAAATTTCAACATTAATGCTTTGTTTTGTCGCACGTGTATGTATAACATTACCGCACGCACACATTATAGTTGCTTCTTCATATTTTGGATGTCCTGTCTTTTTCATTTTCGTTCTCCTCCATTTAAAATGTTATATATTTAGTTGCTCCTCTTCCCGATTCACTTCGTTTCCCGGGATCGGCCCATATATTTATACATAAATTTCCGGCTACGTTATTTATTAAGCGATAATAAGAATTCTATGTTATTTTTTGTCTTTTTAAGCTTACTTATCAAAAGCTCCAAAGCCTCGGCAGAACTTAATTCGCTAAGCGCCTTACGTAAAACCCATATTCTCTGCATTTCGTCAGGATTGACCAAAAACTCCTCTCTACGGGTATTTGAGCGCTTAATATCAATTGAAGGATATATTCTCCTTTGAAAAAGCGATCTGTCAAGTGTAATTTCCATATTACCTGTACCCTTAAATTCCTCGAAAATAACGTCATCCATACGCGAACCTGTATCGACAAGCGCTGTTGCCATTATGGTTAATGACCCGCCTTCTTCTATAGCCCTGGCAGCACCAAAGAAGCGTTTTGGCTTGTGTAAAGCGTTAGAGTCGATACCACCCGAGAGGATACGCCCTGAATGCGGTTCTACTATATTATAAGCACGGGCAAGCCGTGTTATACTGTCCAAAAGTATTACAACATCCTTTTTCTGCTCCACCATACGACGCGCTTTTTCAATTACTATCTCGGCAACCTGAACATGCCGTTGCGCCGGCTCATCAAATGTCGAGCTTATAACTTCACCTTTTACCATAGCTTTCATTTCTGTTACTTCTTCCGGACGCTCATCTATAAGCAGAACTATCAAGACAACATCAGGATTATTGGCGGTAATAGCGTTAGCTAATTTCTGCAATAACACAGTCTTGCCGCTATAAGGCGGCGCGACTATAGTACCGCGCTGCCCCTTGCCTATAGGACATAGCAGATCCATTATGCGCGTTGATATCTCCTCAGAAGTCGTCTCAAGGATAAACCTGTCTTTAGGGTAAATCGGCGTAAGATTATCAAATAATACACGCGTCCTTACAACCTCCGGGTTTTCAAAATTTACCGCTTCAACTTTAAGCAACGCGAAATATCTTTCATTATCTTTCGGCGGGCGTATTTGCCCGCTGACAGTATCGCCTGTCTTCAATGAAAATTTACGTATCTGTGACGGAGATACATAAATATCATCAGGTGAAGGCAAATAATTATAGTTCGGAGACCGCAAAAAGCCAAACCCTTCGGAAAGCACCTCAATTACTCCGCTGCCGAACATAAGACCTTCTTTTTCCGCTTTAGCTTGAAATATATGGAAGATCAGGTCTTGTTTTTTCAAACCGCCTATACCGTTAATCTTCATATCTTTAGCCATTTGTGTCAGCTCTGACATTTTCATCTCTTTTAAAATCGCAATATCCATTTGTTTTCCCATAAAACCTCCTAAATTCTTTATTTTTCGTTTTTACTATTTATTTTCTGCCATACTTTATTTACCTGATCCGATAAATATCTGCGGCACCTGATATTTTTTATTATATAATCCGATTTTTTCATTCTTTCATATACCGGCAAAAACCTCCTTATCCTTTGCTTTAGCTCATGTTTACTGCACTTAAATCTTTTTACGGATCTGGCTATAGCCTTTTCCCTGTCTATATACACAAAGACTATTGTGTCGAATAAATCTTCTAATTTTTTTTCAAATAACAACGGCACCTCAAAAACAATTACGGCTTTTTTGTTTAAAGATATTTTTTTTATTTGTTTTATTACACAGGGATGAACTATTCTTTCTAATTGTAATAAAGCATTTTCATCATTAAAAACTATATGCGCTAATTTCTCTTTTAGCAAAAAACCATCAACAAAAGCGCCGGGAAAAGTTTTTTTAACCCTTTTATATACTTCGCTTTTTTTGTTTAGATATAAACTTTCAACGATCTGATCCGCGCTATAGACAACAGCGCCTTTTTTAGCCATCATGGAAGCGACTGTGCTTTTTCCAGACGACACTATCCCTGTTAATCCCACTAGCATTCCGTAAACCCTTTATGTATCATATAATTTTATGTATTCCAATGCCGTTTTATCCCATGAAAAATCATAACGCATTGCTTTATTTACAATTTCTGCCCATTTTTTTCTATTTTTATAGACAGTTACAGCATGACAAACTGCTTCGTTAAGGCTTTTTGAAGAATATTCGTTAAAGACAAAACCACAACCACCGGCTGAAACATCAACAACAGTATCTTTTAAACCGCCTGTGGCATGCGCAATAGGTAATGTGCCATATTTATAACTTATAAGCTGTGACAGTCCGCACGGCTCAAAACGCGACGGGATAAGAAAACAATCGCTGCCGGCATATATCTTATGCGCGGCATTTTCATCAAACTTAAACATCAGCCCTAGATTATCATTATTTTGAGCTATTAGCTCAAGTTGTTTTTGATAAGATTCATCGCCTACGCCTAAGATTATAAGCTGGCTGATTTTGAGTATATCGTTGATCTTTTTTAATAAAATATCAAATCCTTTCTGCTCCGTTATCCGTGTTACCATACCGATCAACAAGGCGTCTTCTTTTATCGGTAAATTGAAAATTTTTTGTAAAACAATTTTATTTTGGGGTTTTTGCGCTGAAACATTTTTATTATCATATTTATAGTCTAACAGCGCATCGCAAGACGGCGCCCATACGGAATAATCAATAGCATTCAAAATACCATAAAGATCCTTTTTCCTTTCGCATATAACGCCTTCTAATCCGCACCCGTATTTTTTTGTCTGAATCTGGACAGCATAATTAGGACTTACAGTATTTATAATATTGCTATAATATATTCCCGCTTTAAGAAAATTGATCTTACCGTAAAATTCCATGTAACCTTTATTCAAAACCTCCGAAGGTAATCCTAGTTTCGAAAATTCTTTTTTTTCAAATAAACCCTGATATGCCAAATTATGTATAGTAAGCAAAGTTTTTGTTTTTAGGAATAACGGATCATCTATATATTTTGTTTTAAGATATACGCTAATAAGAGCTGTCTGCCAATCATTTAAATGTATTATATCGGGAGAAATATTTTTTTCTTTTAAGGTCTCTAAAACCTTGCTTGAAAAATAACTAAATCTTTCAGCATTATCTTTAAAATCCCCGCTTTTATTACCATATAAACCATCACGTAAGAAATATTCTTTATTTTTTATAAAAAAATATTCTACTCCGTCTTTTTTCAGATACCCGTTACTCCCAACACCAAATTTTTCTATACCTTTATAAAAAGGCATAAAGACTTTAACACTGCAGCCGTGCCCGGCTAAAGCAACAGGCAAAGCCCCGCTGACATCAGCTAAGCCTCCTGTCTTAACAAACGGAAAAATCTCGGAAGAACAAAAAACTATTGAATGCTTTTTAACCGGCATCTGAAACCTCTTTCATTGAGCCCCAGTCAGGGCCTTCTTTTATCTTAACTTTTATAGGTATATTAAGTTTAACAGCTGTTTCCATGCATTTTTTAGCTATTGACTTTACCTCTTTAAGCTCATTTTTAGGTACATCGAAGATAAGTTCATCATGTATTTGCATTATCAGCCTAGCTTTAAGCTTACGCCTATCAAACTCAGAAGCTATATTAACCATCGCTTGTTTTATGATATCCGCGCATGAACCTTGTATGGGTGTGTTTACGGCTTGGCGTTTAGCAAAATCTATGAGATTCTTGTTAGTATTTTTAAAATCAGGAAAATAACGCCTGCGACCCAATATAGTAGTTATATATCCGTTTTTCTGTGCCGTTTCTTCTACTTTTCGCAGATATTTTTCAACATCAGAATATCTCAAAAAATAATTATCAATAAACTGCTGGGCTTGAAACGGCGATATGTCAAGTTCACGCGCAAGCCCATATTGCCCCATACCATAAAGTACACCAAAATTAACACGCTTGGCCACAGCACGCTGGGCAGGAGTAACTTCATCTTTTTTTATATCAAACAACAAGGCAGCTGTATAGGTATGGACATCTTCGCCGGTTGAAAATGCTTTTAATAGATTCTTCTCACCTGAAAAATGAGCCATTATGACAAGCTCTATCTGAGAATAATCACAGGCCAGCAAACTTCCGTCCGAAAAGGAACTCTTAAAAACCGAACGCAAAATATCAGAAAATTTTCCTTTTGCGGGTATGCTTTGAAGATTCGGAGAAGATGATGATAATCTGCCGGTCTGAGTAACCGTTTGATTAAAATTAGCATGTATATAGCCGTCGCTTGCAGCCGCGACCTCTAACGGAGTTATATACGTACCGCTTAATTTATTCAACTTTCTGTATTCCAATATATGTCCGGCAATTTTAAAATCTTTAGAAAGTTTTTCAAGAACTTCCTCGCCGGTAGAAAACCCGGTTTTATTCTTTTTTATTACCGGTAATTTTAGTTTTTCAAATAATATATGCCCTATCTGGCTTGGCGAATTCAAATTAAACTCCTCGCCCGCTTCATCAAATATCTCCTTACGTATGCCATCCATTTCTTCGGCTACCTTTTTTTCTATTTTTTTGGCTTTTTTAAGATCAAAGTATACCCCGGCTTTTTTCATGTCATGCAATATAAAAAGTAACGGCATCTCTATATCATAAAATAATTTTTCTGTTTTATCTTCCTTAAGTACATTTTTAAGCTTTTGATAAAGCAAATAAACATATCTGGCCTTTGCAATAAAATCGTTCCCGGGTAAATGTTCCGATAAAAAGCGCACCGATAAAGTCTCTATCTGATAATTAACCAACCCCGAATCAGCCAAATAAGCGGCTATTTTTATATCAAAACAATCTTTGCCTCTCAAAATATTTACTATATCGTCCGGCATACTTTGTATATCAAAAGTAATTATTTTTTTAGAATCGAAACTGTTAAGTATTTTTGCAAAATTTTCTTTATCTTCGTAAAGCAACTCGTCATGCACCTCATCATAAATATACACTTTATCTTCAGCAGAATAAAAAAAAGCATTGCCGCCCTTAGATAAAAAACTTTCCGGGATACCCCGCAAAGCCTCTGTAATATGAGCCCCGGTCTCCGATAATTGAATATCCTGAAGAAATTGTTTAAATTCCATTTCGGAAAAAAAAGAATATAATGCTTCATTGTTCGGCTGTTTCGTTTCAAATTCATTCAGTTTACAATGAAGCGGAACATCGTATAACTTAACAAGTTCTTTACTTAAAAATACATTTTCTTTAGAGGAAATGAGCTTATCTTTAAGCTTACCCTTTATGCTATCAATGTTTTTATATATATTTTCAATATCATGATATTCGGAAATAAGTTTGGTGCCTGTAACCTTACCGATACCTTCAGCACCGGGCACATTATCACTGGCATCCCCGACTAAAGACAAATAATCTATCATATATGTAGAAGCAAATCCGAAATCTTTCAAAAAAGTATTTGTATTTATCATTTTATCTTTACCCGGGTCATATACCGTGACTTTATCATCTTCTAATAACTGAAACATATCCTTATCTGAAGTTACTATAACAATTTTCATCCCTTTACTTACCCCGTACCGCGTTAAAGTAGCTATAACATCATCCGCTTCATAACCTTCTTGTTCGGATATATTGAGCCCTAAATATTCTGTCATTTTTCTTATAGCGTTTATCTGACTTACCAAATCATCAGGTGTGGGCGGCCGATGTGCTTTATATTCAGCATACTGTTCATGTCTGATATTTTGACGGGCAACGTCAAAACAAATGCTTACATACCGCGGATTAAACATTTTATATAACTTTAGTAAAGTTTTATAAAACCCATAAACCGCACCTGTAGGCACGCCAAGGGACGTAGTTAAATTAAAAGCATAATATGCTCTGTAACATATCCCTGTTCCATCAACAAGATATAAAGTTTTATCCGGTTCGTCCATAGCCCAAAATTATGAGGAATTATAAATTGATACGCACTATAACTATACTACACCATATCCAGCTCTTTGTGTTTTATGTAATGGCTGGTTTTATTTTTTGGAAATATTAAAAACAGTAGAAAGAGCGCTTTTTAAATCTTCTCCCGCTCCAATATATTCTTCTTTTTCTATCTTAGCCAACGCATCCTGAGTCGTCTGAATTGCTATTTTTTTTGCCTTTAGCATTTCTGCCTTTTTATAATATTGTGAAATTTCTTCACGAAGCATTATATCAGGCGGATTAACCGCAAGTGCAGCAGCAAATTCATGTGATGCCGAATCCGCATCGCCTTTTTTAAAATAAGCCAGACCAGAATCATATTTTAAACGCGCTTCTTCATTCAAAACCATACGTTCCTGGCATTTTTTATCTGCAATGTCCTGCGAAATAATCGCAGCCTGTTTCTCAAGCAATCTTCTACGGATTTCCGGATAATTACCTATCTTCATTAAATGCTGTTTAGCTACTTCCCACCAATACTCTCCTTCAGTCCCTAAGTCATATCTCTTTTTCCAATAATAAACAGCATTAGTTATATCGCCCTGCTTTTCATATAAAAAAGCTAAATTCGTATATGCCGGCAAATATGAGGGCTCTATGGTTATAGCCCTATCGTACATTTTAACAGCATGTATTATATCCCCGGTTGTCTCATATGCAACACCGAGATCGTTTATCGCTTCAACAAATTCCGGAGAAATCTCAACAGCTTTATAAAAATAAGCTATGGCACTTTCCGTATCACCATTTTGCTGAAGCTCATACCCCTTTTGACGATAAAGTTCTGCTTGCTGCTGCATTAAATCAACATCAATATTATCAGCATAACTTATAAAAGGAAATATCATTAAAAGAAGTACTATTATGTATCTCATTAGCTATATTACTTTAACATTTTATATTATAAATGTCAATATATCTACTATTCAGATAGTGTCAAGATTTATTCGCAAATTCTAAATAAGCGTTTTCCTCTTTTACCATTGGCATATCCTCAAAAGTTCTATTTATAATAAGCCCTTCTTCTTTAAGGGTTAAATATGCAAATATATCC
>JAQVMQ010000007.1 GCA_028703535.1 Candidatus Omnitrophota bacterium
GTAAAGTTGATGACATAAAGATGGATATACTGGTGTTAACTCGCGGGAATCGCAAGTAAATCTCTGTATTGACAGATATTTGCGGCGATGATAATGTAATCTTATGGAAAAAAGCAATAAACGCAGTATTCTGGTTGTGGATGATGAAGAAGATGTACTTGAATATTTAGATCATATTTTGACGCGTCTGGATTATGAAGTTATCATGTCTAATAATGGTAAAGATGCTTTAGCATTAGCTAAAGAGCATAAGCCGGACTTGATTTTATTGGATATTGTCATGCCGGGGATGATGGGGTGTGAGGTGGCAGACAGTTTATCAGCTGATCCTGAACTTTCTTTTGTGCCGATAGTGTTTTTAAGCGGGCTGAATACATCAAATGATCAGGGTATTATTAAAGGCAAGAAAGGGGATTATCATTTATTGGCTAAACCTATTTCTGCGCAAGATATCATAAATTTAGTTAAAGAGATCATACCTCAGTAATATAAAATATGCTTATAATCGTGGGGGTTAATAAGTGCGTGAATATAAACGGCTGTTTTTAAAGATATTCTTTTTGATTTATTTTGTATTGGGTGTGCTAATAACTTTCTATTTTTACGATAAAAAGTTGTACGGATTTTCTGTGATTTTTAGCGGGTTGGCTTTTTTGTCGTTTGGGATATATGTAAGTTTTATTTTCAGGAAACTCCACGAACAGCAGTTGTTTGAAAGTGAAGAGCGTTTTAAACAGGTTACTATGGTTTCGCAGAATTGGATATGGGAGCTTGACGTTGACTATAAGTATAAATATTCAAATGATGCGGTAAAAAATTTGCTTGGTCGTTCGCCGAGCGATATCGTTGGTAAACATTTCTACGATTTTTTTAAAAATGGCGCTCAGGATGAATCGGCAAAGGCCATAATGGAATTATTTGAAACCGGTCTGCCTTTTCGTGGTAAATTAACTAATCGTGTGACAGACGAGAATATTGAGATATTTACTAAAGTCGCTGCTGTGCCTGTAAAGAATCGTCAGGGTAAAGTTATTGGTTTTCGCGGGGTTGACAGTGACGTTACGGCGCTTAAGGATGCGGAAGCACAGCTTACTAAATCACGGGATTATTTCTTTAAGATAATTAATACGATAGGCGATCCTGTATTTGTTAAGGATAGACAGCACCGTTGGGTTCTGCTTAATGATGCGCATGATGCTTTTTTTGGGTATCCCAAAGAGGAGATATTGGGAAAATCTGATTATGATTTATTCCCTAAAGAGCAGGCTGTAGTTTTTTGGGAAAAAGACGAGAAAGTTTTCACTACAGGGATTGAGGATGTAAACGAAGAAGAAATAACGGATTCTCACGGTAAGGTCCATACGATTTTTACCAAGAAATGTCTTTATCAGGATAATGAGGGTAACAAATTTATAGTTGGTGTTATACGTGATATCACGGAACTGACTGATGCCCAGAAACGTTTAAAAGAGGCTATGGAAATTAAAACTCGATTTACGTCTATGGTGTCACATGAACTAAGAACTCCGCTTGCGGCTATAAAGACAGGGGTTAATCTTGTCTATGACGGACTTGCCGGCAATGTGACTGATGAACAGAAGATGTTTCTGGGTGTCGTCCGGCGTAATCTTGATAGGCTGTCACGTCTGATAAATGATGTTCTGGATTTTCAGAAGTTTGAAGCAGGTAAGATGATATTTCAGATGGAGAAACATAAGATTAATGATATAATTAATGAAGTCTACCATTCATTAGTATCTCTAATAAACGAAAAAGGGCTTACTCTTAAACTTGATTTAGCGGATGATTTGCCTGTTATTGATGTTGATCATGACAAGATAATACAGGTGCTTAATAACTTTATTAATAATGCTATTAAATTCACGGATAAGGGGTCCATTACAGTAAAGGCATACCGTAAGGATGACTATGTGGTTACGGATGTTATAGATACCGGTATTGGTATAAAAAAAGAGGATCTTAATAAATTGTTTGTAGCGTTTGAGCAAATAGGGCGTGAGAAGAACCCTCAGAATAAGGGGACAGGTTTGGGATTGGTTATTTCTAAGGAGATCATTAATGGGCATTATGGGAAAATATGGGTTGAGTCAAAGGTTGGTGAAGGAACGATTTTTTCTTTTGCTTTACCTATTAAAAGGAAGGTATAAATGGAGCGTAGGATATTGATAGTTGAGGATGAAGAAGATATATTGGTTGAAATTTCATTTATTCTTACAAAGAAAGGTTATAGCGTTATAAAATGTTCTGATGGTGAGCAAGCGTTGGTTTTAGTTAAACAGGAAAAACCTGATATGATAATACTTGATTTGTTTTTGCCTAAAATGAGCGGGATTGATGTATCAAGAGCTGTAAAAATGGACGACGAATTGAAAAATATACCGGTATTGATATTAACTGCCAGTGTTGATAATATTGCTGAAAAAGCGGAGATTGCCATGGCGGATGATTATTTAATAAAACCCTTTGAATATTTACAATTATTGGATAAAATAACAGCGTTAATTAAGGAATAGATTATGGATATAAAAAAAATACTTTTTGTTGATGATCAGGCGGATTTTCTTTTACTTATGAGTAAACGGATAGAGTCGTGGGGCTATGAAGTCGTTACTGCTGAGAACGCGCAGGACGCGTTGTCACAAATGAAGATGAACAGATTTGATGCGCTTGTTTTGGACTATAATATGCCTGATATGGACGGGGTAAGTTTACTTCGTGAGATACGCAAGATAAATAGAAGAGTCCCGGCTATAGTCTTTACTTCGCAAGTTACGTTCAAGGCGATAGAAGATGGGAAAAATCTCAATATTGCGGCTTTCATACCGAAGGAGAGTTCTATTAACGATACAGAACGCGATCTTAAAACTGCTATTGATCTTATAGCGTTATAATCTTCATTGAAATTTTTCCGATTTCGTGAATAGTAACTGAATTATCTTATTGTATTTATTATTTGTATACAGGTGTATACCTGCTTTACAGGTTTATTAAAACCAAGTATAATTAGTCGTTAGTCGTTCCGCCTCAGCCTAAGGCCGATCCGCCTTAATAATAATTTATTTGTGGCGGAAGAGGCGGACCCGCCTAAATAAAATAATGGTGTGGCGGGTAGTCGTTAGTTGATAGATAAATTTAATTAAAGATGAGTGTCGTTCTTTATATGAAGAGAGTTTGGTGGGTTTTTACTAGAGACTATAGACTAGTGAATAATGACTAGTTCATCGGGAGGTGGCGCAGTTCGGATTAGCGCACTTGCATGGGGTGCAAGGGGCCGCGGGTTCAAATCCCGCTCTCCCGATTGTTTTAAGTTCTATGATAGTGTGATTAGGGATTTTGAAGGTTATCATGTTGCGGAGGGCCTAATACATTTGGATGCAATATAGGAGATATTTCTTGATGCAGGCTTTGCCTGCGATTGCATACAAATCCCGCTCTCCCGATTGTTTTAAGTTCTATGATAGTGTGATTAGGGATTTTGAAGGTTATCGTGTTGCGGAGGGCCTAATACATTTGGATATAATATTTGTATTTTTGATAATAAGCTATAGAAGCGATAGGTATAGATTGATAGAATAATTTTTGCGATTTTGTACAAAAGGAGTTGCGATTATGAGTGAAAATGAATATAACGGAGCGGAAAAACGTAAGCATCCAAGGGCTAGTGTTAACTTTGTTGTTAATTATTCACTTAAAGATTCGACTCCGAGTTATGATCTTTCACAGACTAAGAATTTAAGCCAGGGCGGGATGATGTTGACTACTAATAGAGAATTTCCAGTTGGTACGGTTTTGGATATGATTATTCGACTTCCGTTCGTTTCTCAAAGGATAAATCTTACAGGTGTGGTTGTGGAATCTACGCCGAAAGTTAAAAATCTTTTGTACGAGACACGTCTTAGGTTTGATATCGAGGATGAGAATTTTTTCAAAGAATTGGGTGAGTTTATTGAGGTTTTGTTAAAAAATAGACGAAGGTAGATATATGAAAAAAGTAGCTGTAATAGGGTTGGGTGTTGTCGGCAGCGCGACTGCTAAAAATTTAAAAAAATTTTCAAATATTATATCTAAACGTACAGGTATAAAAATAAAATTAGCACTTATTTGTGATATAAGGCCTAATTTTAAAAATTTTGCAAAAAAATTGGGTGTACCGTTTACGACTGATATAAAAGAAGTTTTGAATAATCCGGATATAGATATTGTGGTTGAACTTATAGGCGGATATGAACCGGCAGGTACTATTATTAAGACTGCGTTGCGTAACGGCAAGGATGTTGTTACTGCCAATAAGGCGTTGCTCGCCGCCTCAGGGAAAGAACTTTTTGCTTTGGCGGATAGCCTTGGGCGTATAGTTGGTTATGAAGCGGCTGTCTGTGGAGCGATACCATTAATAAAGAATATATCACAGAGTCTTGTGGGTTGTGAAGTTGACAGCGTGTATGGTGTGTTGAACGGAACAACTAATTATATTCTTGATAGAATGTATAAGGATAGAATAGATTTTTCTGAGGCATTGAAGCAGGCTCAGGTTAATGGCTATGCGGAAAAAGATTCGAGCCTTGATATCGACGGTAAAGATACTTTGCATAAGCTCTGTATTTTGAGCTATTTATGTTTTAATGTCTGGCCGAAATATGCTCAGGTTTTTACTGAAGGAATATCGAAAATATCTTTATTGGATGTGTTATATGCGGATGAGCTGGGTTGTAAGATTAAATTATTGGCTATTGGTAAGTGCAGTGGTAATACAGTCGATTTGCGAGTTCATCCTGCGTTTGTTCCGGCGGATAAACCTATTGGACAGGTTGATGGCGCCTATAACGCTGTTTCTTTTAAGACATATCCTGCGGGTAATTTGTTTTTCTATGGTGAAGGGGCAGGCGGGACTCCGACTTCGGCGTCTGTTATTTCTGATATTGTCAGTATTGCTTCTGGACAGAAGAATGTTTCAAGGAAACTCGAGTCTGTTAAATTTAAGAATATTAACGATACAGCCGCGAGGTATTATATACGTTTTACTGCGCTGGATAAGCCAGGTGTTCTTTCGGCTGTGGCAAAGATACTTTCTGAGCATAAGATAAGTATATCGTCTGTGTCACAGAAAGAACAGTGCCAGAAAAAATATGTTCCGATAATTATGATAACACATAAAGCTAACGAACGGGCTCTTCGTGCTGCTATTATGAAGATAGATAAACTTGAGTTCATAAAGCAGCCCACGCAACTTATTAGGATAGTTAACTGTTAAATTAGTAAAGGAGTAATATGGCGCCCTATAAAGGAATAATTAATAGGTATAGAAAATATTTGCCGGTTAGTGCTGATACGCCGATTGTAACTTTATTAGAAGGTGATACACCGTTGATTTTCGCAAAGAAAGTGTCGGAGATGGTCGGGCCGAAGGCTAAAGTTTATTTAAAGTACGAAGGTCTTAACCCGACAGGTTCTTTTAAGGATCGCGGTATGACTATGGCGATAACTAAAGCCAAGGAGAAGGGTAAAAAAGCGGTCATTTGTGCTTCGACAGGTAATACTTCGGCATCTGCTGCGGCGTTTTCGGCCGCGTGCGGGATGACGTGTCTTGTAGTTATCCCGCAAGGTGCGATAGCGTTAGGAAAACTTGCTCAGGCTTTGATACATAATGCAAAGGTTGTGGCTGTTGATGGGAATTTTGATGACGCGTTGGGTATTGTCAGAGATATATCGTCCAGGTTTCCGATAACGCTTGTTAACTCGATTAATAAATACAGGATCGAAGGTCAAAAAACGGCGGCGTTTGAGATATGTGATTATTTGGGGCATGCGCCTCATTTCCATTGTCTGCCGGTAGGTAATGCGGGTAACATTACTGCATATTGGAAAGGTTACAAAGAGTATTATTCATACAAGAAGATTGAATGGCTTCCGCGTATGTTAGGTTTTCAGGCGAAAGGATCTGCACCTATTGTTAACGGTAAACCTGTTAAAGCGCCGAAAACAATTGCTACTGCGATACGTATAGGTAATCCGGCTAGCTGGCAGGGCGCGGTTGATGCGCGTGATGAGTCGGGCGGATTGATAGATGCGGTTACTGATAGTGATATCATTAAAGCGTATAAGTTTCTTGCGGCGAATGAAGGGGTTTTTGCCGAACCGGCGTCTGCTGCGTCTGTTGCCGGGTTGTTTAAATTGGTTAAAGCCGGATATTTTGAAAAATATAAAAGCGAAGAGATCGTCATTACATGTACTTTGACAGGACATGGACTTAAGGATCCGAATATCGCGATTGAAAATGTTAAGAAACCTAAAATAGTTAAGGCAAAATCAGAAGATGTATTGCATGCTGCAGGGATAATTTAGTATGGGGCCTATCTTATTAAAATTAACACAATATCTTAAAGAAGTTGTTAAATCTGAGTTTGATGTTGATTTAGCGGAATCTGTTTTGTGGGAGCCATCTGCTAAATTAGAATTTGGTGATCTTTCGGCGACTATTGCTTTGAAATTGGCTAAACAACTTGAGAAATCACCGGTTGATATAGCAGAAATTATAAAGAGCGCTCTTGAAGAAAAGATAAAAGATGTTGCTGATGATATACGGATAGTTAAGCCGGGGTTCATTAATATATTTCTTTCTTCCAGGATATTGAGTGGCATGCTGGATGAATTTTTAAAGAGCGGCAGAGATTTTTTTAAAGGCAAAGACGGCAGAAAAGTACTTATAGAATATGTAAGCGCTAATCCTACGGGGCCGTTATCTGTTGCACACGGCCGGCAGGCGGTTGTAGGCGACGCGATAGCGTCTGTGTTAGAGTTTTGTGGTGATAAGGTTACGCGGGAGTATTATTTAAACGATGCAGGCACTCAATTAACGATTTTTACAGAATCCGTTAAAGCGTGGGTCATACATTTACGTACAGGTAATCAGTTGGTATTGCCTGACGGCGGGTATAAGGGAGAATATCTAAGAGATGTCGCGCAGGCGGCTATAGATGAAAATATAGCCGAGGATGATATAACTTCATTTTCTGTACAGAAAATGGTAGATGTAATAAAGGCTTCATGCGGGGCGTTAGGATTGAAAGATTTTGATATATGGTTCAGCCAGCAAAAATTGATAGATGATGGGCATGTTGAAGGAGCTATATCTTTTCTTAAAGATAAAGGGCTGATCTATGAAGATACGGATGCCGTATGGTTTAAATCTACTGATTTCGGTGATGATAAAGACAGGGTCATCCGTAAGGCGGATGGTGATCTTACATATTTTGCGTCTGATATAGCGTATCATAAAGATAAATTAGACCGTGGTTATGATTTTTTAATTGATCTTTGGGGGCCGGATCATCATGGGTATATTGCGCGCGTTCAGTCGGCAATAAAAGCTATGGGTTATCCTGATGAGATGCTTAAAGTTATTATTATACAGCTTGTTACGCTTAAGACTAAAGAACGCATGTCTAAACGTGCAGGCAAGATGATACTAGTCTCTGAATTAGTGGATGATGTCGGCAAAGATGCGGCTCGGTTTTATTATTTGTCGCGCAGGAATTCTTCTCATTTAGAGTTTGATGTTGATTTGGCGAAAGAGGCGTCGGTTAATAATCCGCTTTATTATGTACAGTATGTTTGTGCCAGGATATCAAGTATTATGCGTAAAGCGGAGTGGAGTGATAACGCTTATGATTTTTCTGTTTTTACTGACGATGACAAGTTTTTATTGAGAAATTTGTTTCAGTTTTATTTTGCATTACAGAAAGCGTATTCGACATGTGAACCTGTGTTTATCATTGAATATTTAAAGAGTTTAGCGGCAGTTTTTCATAAATTTTATGAGTGTAACAGGGTGCTTGAAGGTGACCTTCACTTGATGCGTGCACGGCTTGTGCTTTTAAGGGCTGTGTATATGCTTATGTCTTGCGGGCTGGGTGTTTTGGGGATATCGGTTGTTGATGAAATGTGAAATTGGCAGGTAACGCTGCGCGTTACTTAAAACTATATATGATAAAACAAAAGATATGGGATGTTGGCGGAATAACCGTTGAGGCGGCGAGTCTCTCCGGCAGGTATAATATATCAAAGTTCTTCGCGCAGATCCTTATCAATAGGGGTATCACCGGAGAGTCTGTTCTAGACATACTTGAGCCTTCTGCCGTTTCTTTTAATCTTCCTGATTTCTTGCCTGATATAGATAAGGCTGTTAGCCGTATAAAAGAAGCGGTTAATAATAAACAGAAAATATTGGCAGTGAGTGATTATGATGTTGATGGTGTTATGTCGCTTTCTGTGTTTGATAAATATGTTAGTCAGTCGGGAGCCGATGTCGAATATTATATACCGCATAGGGTTGATGATGGGTATGGATTAAGCAGCGAAATTATTGAATATGCCTGTTCACGCGGTGTCGGATTGATAGTGACTTTTGATTGCGGAACGGATTCAAACGAGGAAGTAAGGAAAGCTGGAGCCAATGGCATTGATGTTATCGTGACAGATCATCATACAGTTAAAACAGTCAATTGTGCTTATGCTTTAGTTAATCCTAAGAGACCGGACAGTGAGTATCCTTTCAGCGAGTTGAGCGGTGCGGCGGTAGCGTTTAAGCTTGTGCAGTTATTGACAGGTATGGATTGTCATGAATTGCTTGACTTGGTGGCATTATCTATTGTATGTGATGTGGTTCCGCTTAGAGATGAGAATAGGCTGTTGCTGCGAGAAGGTTTAAAAGTTTTGAGAAATACGTCTAGGCCGGCCATAAAGGCGTTATGTAAGGTCGCGGGTATTAAACCTGAGAAAATTGAAAGTTTTCATTTAGGTTTTGTATTGGGTCCGCGGATAAATGCTGCTGGGCGTGTTGCTCATGCGCAGGATGCTTTAGAATTGTTTCTTACTAAAGATATGGATAGGGCTGATGATTTTGCGCGTAAACTTAACGGTTATAGTATAAAAAGAAAAGAGATAGAAGCCGAACTTATTGCGGATATTTTGGAAAATGAATCTAAATTTTCAGGTGAGAATGCCATCGTCGTTTATGGCGACAACTGGCATCCGGGAGTTTTGGGGATAGTTGCATCAAGATTGGTTGAGCGTCATTATAAACCGGCGTTTGTTATATCATGTAATGGAGAAACGGCTAAAGGATCTGTAAGGTCTATACATAGTCTTAACGTAGTGGATTTACTTACTGATTGTAAACATCTCATGTTGTCTTATGGTGGGCATAGCAAAGCTGCGGGGATAAGCATAATGAAAGATAATCTTGAAAAATTCAAAGATATGGTGAATGAAAAAATAGGAAAGTTGCTGGGTAAAGAGGATTTCTTGCCAAGGATGAGAATAGATTTTCCGTTAGAATTCTCTGATATAACCAATGAACTTGCCGATGAGATTGATAATTTGAAACCGTATGGCGAGGGCATGTCTAAGGCTCTTTTTGTAACTAAAAATATAACACAAAAAAGTGAACCGAGGCGTATAGGATATGGCTATTCGTTATGGCTGACTGACGGCGAAAAGACTTTTGAAGGGATGTGTTATTCAAAGAAACTTGCCGAACGTTTTGTGTCCGGTGAAAAATGTGATATAGCTTATAGTATAGATAAAAATAAGTATCATAATATCCCGCGTTTGACTGTATGTGATGTGCGAGCGAAATAGAGTTTTTAGCTTTTCCGCCAAAGGCAGACCCGCCTAAATAAAATATGGTGTGGCGGGTAGCAGAATTGAACTATCAGCAAGTGTGAATTTAATTTTAAGATATAGCAGTAAAGAATCACTTAATTTTTAAATAAACATAATAAATGTTATAGAATCCTAATATTTGAGTTAATCTATATTGTTGTGTTTAATATTTATTTATCTTAAGAGCAATTATTAGCTAAGAGCTAAAAGCTGGGAAAAAGGGCGCTGTCCCCTTTAAAACATTATTATAAATTTTTCTTGACAATAATGAAAATAATTGTATCATAGCTACCTATGAGCAGAAGATGTGAAATATGCGGGAAAAAAGCGGTTACGGGCAATTCTATAGCTAGAAGAGGTTTGCCTAAGTATAAGGGCGGTATTGGTTTGAAAACTACCGGTATCACAAAACGTAAGTTTTTCCCTAACCTTCAGAAAAAAACCGTTAAGATGGGTGATGACACTGTTAAGATAACGGTTTGTGCCAAATGTATTAAAGCAGGGAAGACCCTGTAATTCCAACATTTCTTTTTGAATTTAACCTTATTAATATGTTTTTCTGTGATTATATCGTGAGGTGTGCTATTATAACCGGCAGATTAAGATATGATTTTTTTGAGTGTCTTATGTGTGTTAAGTGATGCGTAACAAAGTGTGGTATACTGTATAAAATGAGAACAAGTTTTATTTTAGATGACTTCCAGGAAAGAGCAATAAGGGCCGCGTATAACGGTGATTCGGTTATTGTCTGCGCGCCTACCGGTGCGGGTAAAACCCTTATAGCTGAAGAAGTTATAAATTATGCTATAGCTAATCGTAAGGGAGTGATTTATACAGCACCGATAAAGGCATTAAGTAACCAGAAATTTCGTGATTTTTCAAAAAAATATCCCGGGCAGGTCGGCATACTTACAGGTGATGTGAGTATTAATCGTAACGCGCCTATCTTGATCATGACTACCGAGATATTCAGGAATAGCATACTGGTTAACCCGGATGAATTCAAATATCGCGAGTGGGTCATATTTGATGAGATACACTATCTTGACGATATTGAAAGAGGGACAGTTTGGGAGGAAGCGATAATACTGTTACCCGAAAATGTTAAGATGCTTGCTTTAAGTGCGACGATACCTAATATAGACGAATTTGTCGGGTGGATAAGAACTGTACATAAACATAATATTTCTGTGATTATAGAAGAAAAACGGCCTGTACCGCTTCATTTCATGTTTCAATGTAATAATGAGATAATTGCTAATTATGATATTTTGAAGAAAAATAAGATGCTGGGAGAAGAAGCGCTTGAACGCAGCTATAAACGACGTTATGGATATCGTGACAGGCGATCTTATGAGAATAACGCACAGATTTCCTTTAAACCGAATAAGTTAAGTAGTTTGATTGAATTTATGAAAAACGACAATAAATTGCCTTGTATTTATTTTTGTTTTTCACGCAGACGTTGTGAGGAAATGGCCGAGATGAGTGCCAGATTTAATCTCCTTACCAATGAAGAGAGTAAGGCTATTCTTGCGCAATATAAAAATTTGCTTAAAAAATTTGATGCGTCAGCATCTATTCATTGTGATTATCTGGAGCCTTTGCTCAAGCAGGGTATAGCATATCATCATGCTGGGTTATTGCCTACGTTGAAAGAGATAATAGAAAGACTTTTTGCCACAGGCTTGATCAAACTTATTTTTAGTACGGAAACTTTTGCGCTGGGTATTAATATGCCGGCTAAAACTGTGGTGTTTGACGCGTTACGAAAATTTTATGGACATTATCACGATTATCTTAAGACTCGTGATTTTTATCAGATGGCAGGCCGGTCCGGGCGTCGTGGAATAGATATTGAAGGGTTTGTTGTTTCACGTATAAACCCAAGTGATATATCGTTCCCTAATCTTGAGAAAGTGCTTTTCGGTAATTATGAGTTTGTCAAAAGCCAGCTGCAATCGTGTTATGCTACTATACTTAATCTTTATCGTATTATGGGTGAAAGAATAATGGATATTTATCCTAAGTCTTTTCATTGCTATCAGTCGCGTGAAGCTGAACGTAAAGAGGTTTTATCATTGTTTAAGCGTAAGATAGCTTTTTTGAAAGAACTTCGCTACATTGATCATGAGAAGATAACATCTAAGGCGGAACTTGCTTCAAAAGTATATAGTTTTGAAATAGCGATTGGTGAACTTTTTAAGACCGGGTTTCTGGAGAATCTTAGCGAAGAAGATTTATTTATAACCGTTACAGCGCTTGTTTATGAGCCGCGTAAGGGGCAGAAGAAGCCGCATCTTAATAAGCACGTTAAACGCCTATGCAAAGAGCTTTATAAGCTTATGAATAATATACATAGATTTGAGAATAATTTTAAAATAGCGCCGTTGAGTAAACACTTCTTTTTTCATCTTAATGAAATAGCTCTAAGGTGGTATCGCGGAGTGAGCTTTTCTGTTATAGTTGAAAAATATGATATCGATGAGGGGGAGGTTGTTCGTTATTTCCGTATGGCGATACAGGTTATGCGTGAGATAGCCGATTGTGAGGTCATTTCGCCTATTTTAAGACGTTCTTTACGTAATTGCATCGCAAAGACTAATCGGGATGAAATAAACGCCGAAGCACAGCTTACTTCTTTTTAACGGAAACAGATAATCTTATAAATTAGCTAATTATGGCAGGCTGCGAAGCTAAACATGTTGTAGCAGTTTCATATATAATATATATCATTTGACTAAAATTATTCACTATGATAAATTAAATAACGGTATGTATAGCTAAAAGGGAGGAATCTATGTTTAATCGAAAATTATTAGTTTTATTAATGGCTGTTTTTATATTTAACGGATGTGCAGTTATTTTTCAGAAAGGGCGGCGGACAGATTTAAAAACAATCGAAACATTGCGTACCCAGGTAAATGAACTTGAGCAAGCACAAATAGCGCTTCGTGATAAGCTGGCTCAGGAGATACAGGATAAACAGGTTAGCCTTCGTATGGCAGAAAAAGGTCTTGTTATTACGTTTGTTGCCGAAGTTCTATATGATTCAGGTAAAGCTGTTTTGCGGCCTGAAAGTCTTTCGATATTGGATAAAGTCGCTAATATTATTAAATCAAAAGTGCCTGATAATAATATCGGGATAGAGGGGCATACTGATAATGATCCTATAAAATATTCACGATGGGAATCTAATTGGGAGCTTTCTTCTCATCGCGCGTTGAGTGTTCTGCACTATTTGCAAAGTGATGGCGTACGGCCCGAAAGACTTTCAGCTATTGGATATGGTGAGTATCATCCTATGGCGGATAATTCTACCAAAGAAGGACGTCAACTTAACCGGCGTGTGGAGATAGTTATCCTGCCAAAGACAAATAAAGAACGTGATGAAGACGTGATACCTGAGATTGTGAATCAAACTGCTGACATGGAAAATGATTGGGAGGAGCTTAAATGAGAGATAAACCTTTTATTGTTAGTCTGTTAATAGCGCTTATTGTAGTATTAGTTATTGCGGGTGTTTCACTTATTGTTAAGATGAATAAATTGCAGGCTGATTATAAATCAGAGGTTGCGGATAAGATGACGGTACAGAAGGAGTTGGAAGATGCCAAAACTTCAAGTAAAAAAGCCGTAGCTGAGAATCAGGCGTTACAGGATAAAGTAAAATTATTGGATGATCAGCTTATCAAAGTTCAGGATGAGATGGCACGTTTGGAAAAACTTAAAGATAAACTGGAAGAGAATCTCAAAGACGAATTGATCAAACAGGACAGTATTGTTAAGGGCCAGTCAAAAGACGCCGATGCGAAAGAGAAAACAGAAGTGAATTCTGATATACCTGCGGAGGGTAAATAGTAAACTCTGTCATTTTATGGTGTTTTTAACAAGGGGCTTAACGGCCCCTTTTTATTTTACATATGAATATACCTGAGCATATTGCGATAATAATGGACGGCAACGGCAGGTGGGCTTTGGAAAAAGGATTGGCACGTACCCAAGGGCATAAACGCGGTGCGGAACGTGTTAAAGAAATTGTGGCTAAAGCGCAGGAGATAGGCGTTAAGTCTGTCACGATTTTTGCGTTTTCAACTGAGAATTGGTCTAGGCCTGAAAAAGAACTTAAAGCGTTATTTTTTTTGTTGAAGTTGTTTCTTGATAGTAATTTCCGAGAGATGAAAGAACGTGGAGTTAAATTTAAGGTTATCGGGCGGCGTGACAGGTTGCCTGCAGATGTTCTTGAAAAGATTGATGAGGTAGAAACCGGGACGGCTGTTAACAATGATTTTATTTTCAATATTGCCATCGATTATGGCGGTAGATGGGATATAGTTAATGCGGCTAAAAGTGTTTGCAGGCGTTGTGTCGACGGTGAAATTGATATCGAATCAATAAATGAAGAATTTTTTGGAAAGTATATGCAGTTGAATTATGTTAAAGAACCGGATTTGCTTATACGTACGTCCGGTGAACAGCGAATAAGCAATTTTCTTATTTGGGATTGTGCTTACTCGGAATTTTATTTTTCACCTTTGAATTGGCCGGATTTTACGGCTGATGAGTTGGTTCGGGCAATAGAAGATTATTCGAAACGTGACAGGAGATTCGGGAATCATGGGTAAGAGATTTGTATCATCGATTATTATGGGTACTGTTTGTTTTTTTGCGATAACTAATTTAAGGTTTTGCGCTCTTATAGTTCCTGTATTAACAGTTGTGGCACTCTATGAGTTTTTCTATATGGTAGAAAAAAAGGGTGTACGGTTGTTTAAACCGTTCGGGTTGTTTGTTGGCGGGCTTATACCTATAACGATATTTTTCAAATTACCCATAAGCGAAGGATGGCAATTTCTTTTCGTTGTCATCGGTGTCTTTTTACTGTTTTTACTTGAGTTGACTAAAAATGAAACGCATCAGCCGGTGCTTTCGATATCAGCGACAATTTTCGGCATATTATATATATCATGGTGTTTTAGTTTTTTAATCAGGATAAGACAGCTTCCTGAAGGCGCTATGTTGAGTGCGTTTTTATTATTGGTGACTAAATCATCGGATATAGGTGCATATCTGTGGGGCAGAAAATTCGGGAAGACCGCTTTACTTAAAAAGGTTAGTCCTAAGAAGTCGCTTGAAGGCTCGATAGGCGGTTTTTTTACTAGTTTATTTGTCGGGTTGGCATTTTCGGTTTTTATTGTCAGTATGGATTTTTTGGAAAAGTTTTTCATAATAATAATAATTGCGATTATTTCTCAGTTGGGAGATCTTTTTGAGTCATTGATAAAACGTGATTGTCTTGTCAAAGATTCTGGTAAGATTTTGCCGGGCATGGGCGGTGTATTAGATGTTATTGATAGTATTATTTTTACTGCGCCGACTTTTTATCTGTATTTTACAATGTTAAGTTAAGTAAAGAGTGAGACATGGAAGATGTCATTATTTTTGGGGCAACAGGTTCGATAGGCAAGAATGCTTTAGATATTATACGTTCTAATAAAAAAATATTTAATGTTAAAGCCTTGTGTACTAATGCGAATATAGCCGTTCTTAAAAAACAAGTTGATGAGTTTAATCCTAAATATGTGTGTGTGGCTGACCCTGTACAGGCGGATAAGTTTAAAGACGTTTTGAAGAAAGGTGTTAAATTTTTTTACGGCCTTAGCGGGTTAAAAGAATTTTGTTCTTTGGAAAGTGACATTTCTGTCATGGCAATTTCCGGTATAGCGGCGATGGAACCGTTACTTGCGCATATACCGCATACAAAACGTATAGCTTTAGCCAATAAAGAAGCAATCATTACAGGCGGAAAATTTATTTTCAATAAGGCAAAGAAGTATAAGACTGAAATATTGCCGGTTGACAGTGAGATAAACGCTTTATATCAATTATTCAAGAGTGACGGTAAAGTCGAACGTGTGTATTTGACAGCTTCGGGCGGTGCCTTGTTTGATTATTCTAAACCGCGGGTGGCTAAGATAACGGCTAAACAGGTTTTATCACACCCTACGTGGAAGATGGGTCGTCGAATAACGGTTGATAGCGCGACATTGGTCAATAAAGGTTTTGAGGTGGTTGAAACTAACAGGTTCTTTAATATTGAATATAAAAATATTCACGTTGTTATTCATCGAGAGTCGGTTGTCCATGCGATGTGTGAATATGCCGATAATACAATATTCGCGTGTATGTATCCGCCGGATATGCGATTACCGATAGGCTACGCATTGTTTTATCCTCAGGCGCGGATGACAGTGAAGGGTATTGATTTTAGTAAAAGATTTTCGCTGAGTTTTCAGCCGGTTTCGTTTGAGCAATTCCCGTTACTTGAGCTTGTTATTAAAGCAGGCAGTGAGGATAACAATAAACTGACGGTATTGAATGCCGCTGATGAGATTGTGATAGATTATTTTCTCAAAGGGAAGGTAGAGTTTAAGAGTATAACAAAGATTTTATTTGATATTTATAATATGTGTCCTGCGTATATGTTAAAAAGTGTTTCTGATGTGTACAAATGGGATACATGGGGCCGTGGTAAAACAATGGAGTTGTTGGATAAATTATGTTAAACATTTTAATATTTCTTTTGATTTTGAGTGTGTTAGTGGTTGCGCATGAGTTTGGTCATTTTATTGCTGCACGGAAAATGGGTGTGCGTGTTGAAAAGTTTTCTATTGGCTTTGGGCCGGTGATTTTTTGCCGTAAAGGTAAAGAAACGGACTTTCTGGTTTGTGCTTTCCCGCTTGGCGGATATGTCAAGCTTGAAGGTGATAATTATGAAGAACTTAAAGGCACAGAACATGAGTTTTTATCTAAAGCGCCCGGTATAAAGGCTTTGATAGTTTTTGCGGGTCCATTTTTTAATTTGGTGCTTGCTTTTATTTTGTTTTGGATTATGGCGGTTTTTGGTATACCAAGATTGGGCACAACCGTAAGCGCGGTTAAAGAAGATTATCCGGCATATAGCGCCGGCATACTTGAGGGGGATAAGATCCTTAAAGTTAATGATAAAGAAGTAGAGTTTTGGGATGATATGACAGAACTTATACGTAAGAGCGGATTGCCGTTGAGCTTGACTGTACAACGTGGTGATACAGAACGGACATTTGAATTGGGACTTAAGGGCGGCAATACGCTGGATGAATTCGGGCTTAAACGTAATGTGCCGATGGTGGGGATAATGGCTGATAACAGTGACGTTAAGATATATCGTGAAGGGTTTTTGCGTGCTGTGCCTGTAGCGTTTGAGCTTGTAGTAGAAAAAACTATGCTTTTGCTTAAAGGCTTTGCTTATATGATCACGGGTGAGGTTAATTTCAAGGATTCTGTTGCTGGTCCGTTAGGTATATATTACATTACCGCGCAAGCGGCGAAGATAGGGATACTTGCGATAATTAATCTTATGGCTATTTTGAATATAAGTTTGTTTGTTGTCAATCTGATACCTTTTCCCATTCTTGACGGCGGGCATTTGTTTTTGTTTTTGCTTGAGAAAATAAGAGGTAAACGTATAAATGAAAAGACAGAAGTTGTGTTGTCTCGTATAGGGATGGTGGTACTGGGTACACTTATAATTTTTGTTTCTTACAACGATTTTGTTAAATTCGGAAGCAAAATATGGAATAGTAAGAGTTCCGGGCAGGTGATTGAGGATATTGAAAGCGGAGAATAAAATGAGCAGAGTTGTGCATATTGGGAATTTGAAAATAGGTGGCGATAATCCTATAAGGATTAAGGGGATGCTTAAGACACCTTTTGCCGATAAGCGCGGGATGATGAAAGAAGCGAAACTTTTGGTTGATGAAGGAGTCGATGCCATACGCGTGGCTGTTAAGCGTGATGAAGACGTTCTTATGGCAGGGTACTTGAAAAAAGAGATTAAAGTGCCGATAGTCGCGGATATACATTTTCATCATAAGCTGGCGTTGGCTGCTATAGAAAACGGATTTGATGCCATAAGGCTTAACCCGATGAATATTACTGATAAACGTAAGATCATACAGATAGCACGGGCTGCCAAGAAAGCCAAAGTTTCAATGCGTGTCGGAGTAAATTCGGGAGGGTTTAAGTGCAGCGGTTCGGATGATGACAAATTGGCTAAGCTTATGGTTGATGAAGTTGCTAAGTTTATTGATGTATTGGAAAGTGAAAAGTATAATGCGATAATGGTTTCGCTTAAAGCGTCTACTGTGAATACTACGGTGCTTGCTAATAAATTGTTTGCTAAACGTTTTGATTATCCCGTTCATTTAGGAGTTACGGCAACAGGCCCGTTTTTGGGAGCGGTTGTCAAATCATCTGTAGGTATAGGCATATTGCTTAATGAAGGGATAGGCGATGTTATACGAGTCTCGTTGACTGCGCCCTCTTATCAGGAAATTCAGGTTGCTAAGAATATACTTAATTCTTTGGGCGAATATGACATTGTCCCTGAGATTATATCATGTCCTACATGTTCTCGCTGTTCGGTGGATCTGGTATCGTTGGTTGAGAAAGCTCAGCTTGCTGTAAGTAAGTTGGATAAAACATCTAAGAATTTGCCTAAGAAAATAGCGTTTATGGGCTGTGAGGTTAATGGGCCGGGCGAAGCTATGCAGGCGGATGTCGGAGTTGCGTTTGGTGAAGCTAAAGGTGTGTTATTTAAGAAAGGTAAAATTGTCGGGACCGTTTCCAAAAACAGTTCAGTTAATGAATTGTTGAAAAAAATGGGGGTTAAATAATGGAGCTTCATGCGATCAAAAAAGAGTTACGGCGTGAGTTAAGTTTTACGCTTGGTGAAGGACAGAGTTTTGGTGAAGCAATCATTCGCGAGCGTGTAGAGAAAATATTTAATTTTTGGGAATCCGACGGCAGAGTAAATATTGACGACCAGACACGTGAGAAGATTATACGTGAACTAATATTGGAGTTCTTAGGCTTTGGGCCGTTACAGGAGCCTATGAATGATCCTGAAGTAACGGAAATTATGGTTAACGGGCCGGATAGTGTTTATATAGAAAAAGACGGTAAGAAGCAGCCGACAGATATAAAGTTTGATAATGAACAGCAGCTGCGGCATATGGTAGAAAAGATGATACGCCCTACCGGAAGGCGTGTGGATGAGTCTTATCCGTATGTCGATTTTTCGCTTACAGATGGTTCACGTGTTAATGTTATATTACCGCCGTTGTCTGTCGGCGGTGCGACGGTTACTATACGTAAGTTCTTGAAGACAATAAACCGTATTGATGATTTAGTGACGCTGGGCACTATAGATGACCGTATGGCAAAGTTTATAGTTGCTTGTATTGAAGCTAAAGCAAATATAATGTTTTCTGGCGCGACAGGAAGCGGCAAAACTACGACTCTTGAAGTTTTGACTTCGTATCTTGATCCGCAGGAACGTATAATTGTTATTGAGGATACGCTTGAATTGTCGTTAAGACAGAAACATGTTGTTCGGTTGCTTACACGCCCGCCTAATATTGAGGGGCGCGGTGAAGTTATGATACGCGATTTGTTCGTTAATACGCTCAGAATGCGTCCGACACGGATAATTTTGGGTGAGATAAGAGGTGCTGAGGCGATGGATTATTTGCAGGCGCTTAATAGCGGACATGGCGGTTGTTTGTCTGTAATACATGCGTCGTCGCCGTATGATGCCTTGACAAGATTAGAAACTATGGCATTATATGCAGGTCTGTATATGCCTGTATGGGCGGTTCGTAAGCAGATAGCCTCAGGATTGAATATTATCGTTCAGCATGACCAGCTTATTGACGGTACACGTAAGATTACACATATAACGGAGGTGAAAGGCGTAGAGAATGAGGAGATTATTCTTAACGAACTTTTTACATATGAGCTAGATAAAGTAGATGAAAACGGGAAAGTGCAGGGGAGTTTTAAGGCAGTTAATAAACCGTCGTTTATGAATCTGTTCAAGCGGCGTGGTGTTAAGTTGGACGAAAGTATATTTACGCCTGATAAATGAATTTCTGCTTTTTAGTTTTTGAATAAATTATTTTTATAAAGCGTTTAATTAAATAAGAGGATAGTTACATGGATTTTTTTTCACAGCAATTTATACCGACTTCAAGACAGGCTTCGCGTGATGCTGAGGCGGTAAGCCATATTTTAGGATTTAGAGCGGGTTTGTTTTTTATGCTATCTGCCGGTATATATTCGTATTTACCGTTAGGGTATAAAGTTATACGGAATATAGAAAAGATTATTCGTAAACATATGAACGCCTCTGGCGCGCAGGAACTTTTGATGTCGGCGTTACAGCCGATAGATATTTGGCGTAAAACCGGCAGAGATGAGATATTAAAAGATGTTATGCTGACGCTAAAGGACCGTAAAGGCCGCGAGCTATGTCTTGGGCCTACTCATGAAGAGCTCATAACCGAAATAGCAAAGCGGTATACTAAATCGTATAAACAGATGCCGTTTATTTTGTATCAGATACAGACTAAGTTCCGTGATGAAGCGCGTCCGAGATTCGGATTATTGCGCAGTTGTGAGTTTATTATGAAAGACGCGTATAGCTTTGATGTCGATGAGGCCGGGCTTGATATTAATTATCAGAAAATGTATGAGGCTTATAATAAGATATTCGCAGAGTGCGGTGTTGAATATGTATCTGTCGAAGCTGATTCCGGTGCGATGGGCGGTAAGGTATCACATGAGTTTATGATACCTGCGGAAATAGGCGAAGACACACTTTTTTATTGTGCTGCATGTAATAAATATTTTGGTGATATTGAGGCATGTCCCACTTGTAAAGGTAAGTTGCATAAGCGGACTATGATTGAGGTAGGGCATATATTTAAGCTTGGGACTAAATATTCTGCTGCGCAGGAAGCGCTTTTTCTTGATTCCTCCGGTGCGCGTAAGCCGGTTGTTATGGGCTGTTACGGGATAGGTGTCAGCCGAATGCTTTCTGCGATAATTGAAGGCAATAATGATTCGCGCGGTATAGTTTGGCCGGTAAGTGTCGCACCTTATAAAGTTATAGTTTCTATATTGAACGATAAGTTTAAGGATGAGGCTGTTAAGTTTTCAAACGCATTGGATGAAAGAGGTGCCGAGGTCTTAATTGACGACAGACCGGAGAGTCCCGGAGTAAAATTCAATGACGCGGCGCTTATAGGTATACCGTATATACTGGTTTTCGGTAAAACGTTTGAACAAAAGGGCAAAGTTGAATTGGAAATTCGCCGGACAGGGCAGAAACATGAGTTTGAGTTAGATAAGGCATTAAATTATTTATTGGAGCAGTGCGATGCAAAAAGATAAGGTAGAACTTTTAGTTAAAGAAATAGTTTTAGCGAATGGTCTGGAACTGATAGAGTATAAAGTTTTTGAGCAGGGAAAAACTATTGTTGTGCGTTGTGAAGTTGATTATCCGCGCGGAGGGGTTAGCATAGATGTTTGCGGTAAGGTGAATAAAGAGATAGTAAGTAGAGTTGAAGCGGAGGGTTTGCTCAAAGATGATTTTACTATTGAAGTTAATTCACCGGGGATAACCAAGAAGCTTAAAACAGCTTCGGATTTTACCAGGCGTATGAATCGTGAAGTAGAAATATTTTTTCGCACGGGAAATGAGCGTGCTGACGTGTCGGGCGAGATTGTTAAGGTCGATCAGCAGACGATTATCCTTAAAACAAATGATGAAGAGATTAAAGTTGATATTAATGAAATAAAATATGGTAAGGAAAAAATTAAGTTTTAAAAATCATATAGTTCAGAATTATTTTTTGATTCTGGCAAATTAGAAGTTAAGGAGGAATTTAAGTGAATAAAGAATTTTTAAGTATTATCGAACAATTGCAGAGAGAGAAAGGCGTTAATAAAGAGGTACTGCTTGATGCGGTTAAAACTTCTTTAATTGTTGCTGCGAAAAAGATTATTAAGTTTAACACAGGTGAAGAGCCGGAAGATGTAACAGCTGAAATAGACCCTTTAACTGGTGATATGTGTGTGCAGGTTGAGGGGAAAGAGTTTGTTTCCGGTGAGTTTGGGCGTATTGCCGCTCAAACTGCCAGGCAGGTGATTATACAAAAGATCCGGGAGGCAGAAAAGGATAACGTCTATAATGATTTCAAAGATAAAGAGGGTGATATAATAAGCGGAGTTGTTTATCGTATAGAGAAAAAAGCTGTTATAGTTGATATTATGGGCCGTGGTGAGGGTATTATCCCGAATTCTTTTCTTTCACCTTTAGATAATCCGCGTATGGGCGAAAGGATGAAGGCTTATGTTTATGAGGTCAAACGTGACAGAGGCGTACAAATAATACTTTCACGTAAGCATGAAGGGCTGGTTAAGAAATTATTTGAACTTGAAGTGCCGGAAATATTCGAAAGTATAGTTGAAATAAAATCCATAGCCAGAGAAGCCGGCGAACGAACAAAGATCGCTGTTTTTTCCAAAGAGGAAAAGGTTGACTGCGTCGGGGCGTGTGTTGGTATACGCGGGGCACGGGTTAAAAGTATTATTGAGGAACTGCGCGGTGAGAAGATTGATGTAGTACGTTGGAATGATGATATTAAAGAATTTATAAAAGAGGCTTTATCGCCTGCGACTATTTCTCAGATAGAACTTGACCGTGAAAACAAAAGAGCGAAAGTTATCGCAACACCTGAACAACTGTCTTTGGCTATAGGTAAAAGAGGTCAGAACGTAAGACTTGCCTCTAAGCTTGTCGGGTGGGAGATCGATGTACGCTCTAAAGAGTCTATAGAAGCGGCCATAAAGACGATAGGTAAGATGAAAAGTCTCGGCAAGAAAGGTACTGAAAGCGTGGTTGAGTCGGGTTATAACAGTATAGAGGCTATAGCAAAAACAACTGAAGAGAAATTAGCAAAGATAAAAGGTATAAGTTCCAATAAAGCTAAGCAGATAATAGAAGAAGCGAAAGAATTGATAGAAAACACAAAAAACAAAGAAGACTAACACAAAGGATGCGATAACTTTGCGGAAGGAGAAGGATAGAGATGAGAATTTATGAGTTAGCCAAAAAAATAGGGATAGATACCAAAGAGTTGATAGCTAAACTTGAGGATATGAATATTGTCGTTAAAAATCATATGTCGAGTTTGGACAGCGATACAGCTGAGATTGTTATGCATGAACTTGCGGATCTTGAGAAAAAAGAGATAGAGGATAACGTTCTTATGGTGGATTTCCCTATTACTGTTAAAGACTTAGCAGTTAAGCTTAATAAAAAACCGTCGGAGCTTTTGGGCGATTTGATTAAAAAGGGTAAGTTTTTTAATATTAATCATAACCTTGACGAAAAGGCTGCCGGCGAGATAGCGTATGATTATAAAATTAATCTAAAGAAGAAATTGTCTTGTGAGGAAGAAGCATTAAATGTTGAGTCAGGTGAGATGTTACCGCGTCCGGCTATTATTACGCTTATGGGTCATATTGACCATGGTAAGACTAGTGTCCTTGATTATATACGCAAGAGCCGTATAGCCGACAAGGAAACGGGTGGTATTACTCAGCATATAGGGGCGTATCAGGTTAAGTTAGGTAACGGGAGTATAAGTTTTTTGGATACACCGGGTCATGAAACATTTACGGCTATGCGTGCGCGTGGTGCCGATATTACAGATATTGTTATTATTGTCGTAGCGGCGGATGAAGGTATTAAGCCCCAGACTATTGAGGCTATTGACCATGCTAAGGCAGCTAATGTGCCTATCTTGGTTGCGATAAATAAAATTGACAGGCCGAATGCAGATGTCGATATGGTCAAACAACAGTTATCAAAACATGACCTTGTACCCGAAGATTGGGGTGGTAAAACAATAACTGTTCCTGTATCTGCTAAAACGGGTGATGGGATAAAGGAATTGCTTGAGATGATATTGCTGCAAGCCGAAATTTTAGAGCTTAAAGCTGACCCTGGAAGGACTGCACTCGGTGTGGTAGTTGAAGCTAAACTTTCTAAGGGACGCGGGCCGGTAGCTGCCGTTCTTATACGTACGGGTACACTAAAAGTTGGTGATTGGTGTGTGTGCGGGCAGTATATGGGCCGTGTAAGAGCGTTACATGATGATAAAGGTAATATTGTAAGAAGTGCTCCGCCGTCTTTCCCAGTCGAAGTTTTAGGGTTGAACGGTGTGCCTAATCCGGGTGATCAGCTTTTTGTCGTACAGGACGAAAAAAACGCACGGAGTATCGTGGGACAGCGCAGGGAAAAAGAAGAAAAAGATAAAATTGTGCCACCTACGCATATGCGGCTTGAAGACTTGTATGAGAAAGTCAAGGCGGATGAAGTTAAACAGCTGAAAGTTATAATTAAAGCTGATGTCGGTGGGACATTGGAAGCAGTTGAACATGCCTTGATACGCATAGAATCTAAAGAGGTAGAACTTAACATAGTGCATAAAGGTGTAGGGGCGATAAATTCGTCAGATGTCTTACTTGCTGAGGTGAGTGATGCTGTTATTGTTGGTTTTAAAGCTGTTGCTGATGCGCAAACGCGTGAGATGGCTAAGAGTAAAGGGATAGAGATCAGAGTCTACCAGATAATTTATGAACTAATAGATGATGTTAAAGGCGCGTTAGAAGGGATGTTGACACCGCATATTAAAAAGACATTTTTGGGGCGTGCGCGGGTTAAAACGGTTTTTAAATTATCTAAATCCGGGATAATTGCCGGTTGTATTGTCGAAAAGGGTAAATTTACGCGTGGTGTTATAGCGCAGGTTACGCGTGGCAACGAGATAATCCACGAGGGGAAGATCCAATCGTTAAAAAGATTTAAAGATGATGTTAAAGATGTGGCTGAAGGATATGAATGCGGGATAGGGGTTGGTTATAATGATTTGCAGGAAGGCGATCTTATTGATGGATATACCGAAGAACGTGTTATGCGCAAGCTTAAATAGAGGTTTATAAAAACATTTTTTTACTGTGTGATCATGAAGAGTCATAGAGTATATTTAACTTTCGATACTGCCGAACGTGTTGAGTTTGTCAATATAACACGTGACATAGACAAAGTATTAAAAGAAAGCGGAATAAAAGAGGGGTTATGTCTTGTTAATGCTATGCACATAACTGCTTCAGTTTTTATTAATGACGAAGAATCGGGTCTTAAAGAAGATTTTCAGAAATGGCTTAATGAGCTTATACCGTATGACCCTGATAAATACCGACATAATCTGACAGGTGAGGATAATGGGTACGCGCATTTAAGGCGCACTGTTATGGGCAGGGAGGTTGTCATTGCCGTTACAGGTGGTAAACTTGATTTTGGATCGTGGGAGCAGGTCTTTTACGGTGAATTTGACGGACGCCGTGCTAAACGCGTTTTAGTTAAGATCATAGGAGAATAAATGAGCGTAAAGAAGAAAGTTATTTTCAGCGGGATGAGACCTACCGGTAAGCTTCATTTAGGCCATTGGCTTGGCGCGTTATCTAATTGGGTAGAACTGCAAGATGAATATTCATGTTATTTCATGGTAGCTGATTGGCATGCGTTAATGAGTGAGTATAAAGATACGTCACGTATAGCCGATTCAATTTTGGATAATGTATGTGATTGGCTGGCCTATGGTATAGATCCTGATAAAAGTACAATATTTGTGCAATCGGAAGTTTATCAGCATTTGGAACTGTATATGATACTAAGCACTATGGTCCCATTAGGATGGCTTTACAGGTGCCCTACTTTTAAGGAACAGATGGTGCAGTTAAAAGATAAAGAAGTAAATAATTACGCGTTTTTGGGTTATCCGATTTTACAGGCGGCGGATATTATTTTATATAAAGCGGATGTTGTTCCGGTTGGTGAAGATCAACTTCCGCATCTTGAGCTTTGCCGTGAAATAGTAAGGCGTTTTCATTCTATTACGGATACTGACATGTTTTCTGAGCCTCAGGCTATTTTAACACCGATAGTGCGGTTATTGGGGCTTGATGGGCGAAAGATGAGTAAAAGTTATGATAATTATATCGCATTGGATGAGGAACCGGGATCTTTAAAGAAAAAAATCATGGCGATGTTTACTGATCAAAAGAGATTGCGGAGAGATGATCCGGGCACGCCGGATGATTGTAATGTTTATGCGTATTATAAGGCTTTTTGTTCCGATAAACTTAGCGATATAAAATATAGCTGTGAAAGCGCGGGACATGGATGTGTCGAATGTAAAAAAACCCTGCTTGAACGAGTGGGTAGTTTTCTTGAAGAACATAGAGAGAGAAAGCAGGAACTTATTAAGAAAAAAGACTATGTTTATGATATACTAAAAGAAGGTAAGAAAAAAGCGCAGGCTTGTGCCGAACAGACTATCATTGAGGTTCGAAAAGCGATTAAGTTTTAACGGTATTATATAAAATTATGAAAATACGTTTAGATATATTTGAAGGACCTTTGGATTTATTGTTATATTTGATTAAAAAAGAACATTTAAGTATACATGATATAACGATAACCAAAGTGGTTGACCAATATTTGCAGTATCTGGATTTAATGAAAGTATTTGATATAAATATTGCCAGCGAATATTTAGTTACAGCTGCTACGCTGATAAGTATAAAATCCAAAATGCTTTTGCCTAAACCCGAACTTGAGGAAGATATCGAAGAGGACGATCCACGTTTGGATTTGATCAATAAACTGATAGAATATGAGAAATTTAAAGAAGCGGCGGAATTTTTGAAGTCTAAAGAGCTGGATCGCAAGAAATATGTTTCACGGCCGCAGATAAATTATAATTTTGAGGACGGCGCCTATATTGAAGCATCAATATTTGATTTGATAAGTGCTTTTAAATCGGCGCTTAAAGAAGTGCCGCCCGATATATTCTTTGAAATAATCAAAGATGAACATACGGTAGAAGAAAAGATACATGATATAGTAAGGCTTGTTTTAGATAACAAGAAAATATATCTTAATGACCTATTCTCACGTGCAAGAAGCAAAGTAGAGATAGTAGTTACATTTTTGGCTATACTTGAACTTATAAAATCACGGGAAATAGTTGCCCTTCAGGATAGTTTGTTCGGGCCGGTTTCTTTGGCGCGAAGAACCGAAACTGCGGTGCAGGTAGCTTAATATTACTTCTGATAGTATTTCTATGGCAGACAATAATTTTAATACACAACTTGGTGAGAACGAACAGGAAAAAATAATCAACCTATCGTTGCGTCCGCAGAGTCTGGACGATTTTATCGGCCAGGCATCTATAAGCGCGGCATTAAAGATTGCTATAGCTGCGGCTAAGCAACGTGAAGAACCTCTTGAACATATACTTTTATCCGGCCCGCCGGGGTTAGGCAAGACTAGTCTTGCTCATTGTATAGCTGAAGAGATGGGCGCGAAATTCATGACAACAAGCGGTCCTGCAATCGAACGCGCGGGCGATCTAGTGGGGATATTAACTAATCTTCAAAAAGGTGATATCTTGTTTATTGATGAGATACACAGATTGTCACGTGTTATAGAAGAGTTTTTATATCCTGCTATAGAAAATTTTCAAATTGATTTTATTATTGATAAGGGACCATACGCTAAAACCGTTAAATTTAATTTAAAGCCGTTTACGTTGATAGGCGCGACTACAAAAAAAGGGCTTTTGACGGCGCCGCTACGCAGCCGGTTTGGTCTGTTTTATGATTTTGATTTTTATAATCAAAAAGAGCTGGCAGATATTGCCGCGCGTAGTGCCATGCTTTTAGGCATTTCTATTGATGCCGCCAGCTGTTATGAAATAGCTAATCGTGCGCGAGGGTCAGCACGTTTGTGTAATCGTATACTTAAACGAGTACGTGATTACGCGCAGGTCATGGGGGACGGTGTCATAAATATTGATTTAACACATAAAGCTTTAGGTGAAATAGGTATCGGCCATCGTGGTATTGATGAACTTGACAGGAAGTATTTACGGGCTATATGTGATTACCATAAAGGCGGTCCGGTCGGGATAGATGCTATCGCCGCGTCGTTAAATGAAGATAGAGATACACTTGAAGATGTTGTTGAGCCTTTTTTGATCAAGGAAGGGCTTATCGTCCGTACTCCGCGCGGACGTGTGCTTACGGATTCAGCATATGAACATTTGGGGCTACAAGCGCCGGAACATAATTAATCTTTTGCCGGTTTTATCCTAAAATATTAAAACATATCGTAAGTTTTCTATTTTTCTATAGTGTAAACGATTCCAAAAAAATTAAAATTTTATATAAAAAAGAGACATTTTATTCTTAATAAATGGTATATTTGTAGCTCTATTTATTATAGAATACTTATATATAAAGGATATTAATGCTTCTCTGGATAACGTTAACTAAAAAATGGTTATTTATCAAAACATCGGTACTAATCACTTTATTATGTTGGGTATTGGTTGGTTTTTCGTATGATTATTCAAAGGCTTTTGCCGGTGATTATTCTGAACTGTTACCTGAGCCTTCAAAACGGTTATCTTTAAGCAGTGAATTTGTCCCTGTGAGTATGCGCGGGTTAAGTGTCGATTCGCATAATCCGTTCAATTTTACATTTATTTTGGATACAGGGACTCAAGGTGATGTTCCGGATGATGAGTTGAAAATAGTCTCGGATAAACTTATCAAATATTTTATGGCGGCGTTAACTATCCCTCAGGATGAGTTATGGGTTAATTTGTCGCCTTATGAGAAAGAACGTATATCTTCAGATACACTTGCTGTAACGGACATGGGCGCAGATATGCTTTCGCAGGATTATATTCTTAAACAAATTACAGCATCTGTAATGTATCCGGAAAGTGAGCTTGGCCGAAATTTCTGGGATAAGGTTATTGCTGAGGTTTATAAGAAATATAAGACGACTAATTTACCGATAGATACATTTAATAAAGTTTGGGTTGTGCCGGATAGGGCTGTTGTTTATGAAGATAGCGCGCATGTTTATGTTGGGGAGAGGATGTTAAAGGTTATGCTGGCTAATGATTATCTAGCGTTGAAAGAATCACAGATCAACAGCAATATGGGCTATTCAAATAATATGCCGACAAGTGATATAACAGATAAAATTATGCGTGAGATTATACTGCCTGCTATCGAAAAGGAAGTTAATACGGGCGAAAATTTTCGTATTTTACGGCAGATATATGATGCGGCAATATTAGCTAAATGGTTTAAAGAGAAATTGAGGCGGCATATAGTAAATGAGATTTATTCGGACAAAGCAAAAGTTACTGGTATAGATTTGAAAGATAAAAATATTAAAAAGCAAGTTTATGAACGTTATCTTACTGCGTATAAAGAGGGTGTATATGATTATATACGCACTGATATTGAGCCTGAAACAAGTAAACGGTATAACCGCCGTTATATATCCGGCGGTGTAGATTTCTCAAAATTTGAGGTAGATAGAGAGCCGATAGTGTTAATGTCCAAACAACCTGTCGTTGGGAAAACAGTTGAAGTTAATGATGATATTGAGGGGGTGTCGTCTTCTGTTATTACAAAGTTTAATGTTATATCATCGGATCAGCTTTTCAAATTAGTTTCCGGGGAAATTAAAACTTCTTACGAACGGGATGTTTTAATAAAGATTTTGCTTATTGCTGAAGGAGCGCATTCTGCTTATTATTCTAAAGATGACCTTTTTGATGCGAAGATACCGGTTGTTGTCCAACTGCTGAAAAATAAAGACTTTCTGGCCTTTCTTGAAAGTAAGAACGTAGGCCTAATATCTTTAGGCGACGGTGAAGTTTTGATATATAGCAAGCGTTCAGTGCGTAGGATAATAAAAGAGAAGATGAAGGTTTTTGAGACATTTGCTGAGTTGGCAGGTTTAATATCGAAAATCGATGATGATACGGCCTTACAACAAATTATGGGCGATATTTTATTTCATGATAACGCTGATTTAAGCGGCGCTGTGTATCAATATTCTGATCTTTGGGATCTTATTATTAATAATGGAGAGTTTGCTGAGGAAGGACATAGCCTGGGATTTTACTTATCGAAAAGTGATAAGCCGGTTTTTTCTATTCCTGTGGCAATAGATGATGTTGATAGACTGGCAAACAACTATTCGTTTATATTGCAATCTATTACCGGACATGAATCGCATTTCTTGGTTACAAGACCTGTGGTTTTAGATGAGAAAGTCGCTTTAAAGCGTCTATTAGCCGATCTTGATATGGGCAATGTTAATATGGTCCAAATAGTACGTGCTGACAAGTCTGATGGATTCCATCAAGACGTTTTGGTCAAAAAAGATCTGACTATTTTAATAAGTGATATTTTCCTTAAAAAAATTATAAATAAATTAAGGGGTTATACAGGCACTGATATTGAGACGCAAGAGGTAACCCTGATGGATATGTTTTTTGCTGATACGCAAGAAGATACGGATACAGAGAGTTTTGCCGAAGATGCTGTTACCGTTAAAGATGAAGTTATGCAGTTTATCCTTGCTGTTGCTTTATTGCCCAGGATTGAGTATAAGTTAGCCTTGGATCTTGTTATGGGGACGGCCGCGGTTAATGAGGGTGTATTGAGAACGAAAGATATATTTGAGACATTGACAAATAGCCGAGATAGTATCGCTAAAGAATATGGCATTTCTGTTTCAGACGTAAATGTGGTTGATACGTTTATAGATTCGGATATAGGTGCTCAAGTGAATAATTTCGAGGCGATGCGTAATTTAAAGAAGATAATTAAAACAGTGCGCAGATTTAGACGTATGGACCGTGATGTAGGGGATAATGAGGCTATCGACGAGTTAGTATTGTATTTAAAAGAAATGCAGGATTTATATTTTGAGAATAATCCAGGCATGGTGAAAACTGGCAACCAGTTCATACGGATTAATCGTGATAAGCATGGGAATGATGTAATAATAATAGATGACATAAGCTTGAGTGTTTTTCTTGATGGTTTGAATAATGGGACTTTGAAGCTTAATCCGGATATGGGGATTTCGGAAAAAAATCTTTGGAAATATGAGGCGATATTTTTGCAAAGGATATTGAGAGAAGTAGCATTTCCTCTTGAAGAGGCATCCCGGGTAGACGCCATAAACTATAAGGGCGAGAATTGGCAGGGAGAAGGTGATGTATGGAAGATAGTTAGTTTCGGAGATATTTTTGATGACAAGATTTATGGACATGAACGGCTTGAAATTAAATATCGTAAGCAGGGTTATTCATGGCGCCAAGCTCATAATAAAGCCGTTGAAGACACAGGGTATGGGGTGTCTATAACGGAAGACTTAGATATTGATTCTGCCATTGGAAGTTCTTTTAGGGATGAAGATAACGGTGAAAAAATCAGCTCGTCGGTTAATCAGCAGATAGATAATCTTGGTGGTATAGACTTTAATATGGATAGTTTTGAATTGGAGCACGATCGATTGCGTTTGGATGATGGTTTCCTGAGTCATCAGGGTGAGCCTTTAGATTTGGAAGAGTTTAAAGGGTTTACTTTCCATATAATAAGGATAAAAAAGAATGGTAGTTTGAAAGAATGGTTTGAGATTTGAGAGATTTTTATGTTTTTTCGTATAAATTCGTTTTTAATTTACCCTTTACAAAAATTGGCATAAGCCGTAGAATAACCCCACTATGAAGAAAAAAACTAATGTTTTAGTAGGAGTTTGTGCAGGTATAGCGGCATATAAAACATGCGAACTAGTACGTCTTCTTGTTAAAGATGAATATAGTGTCAAAATAGTGATGACGCCTGACGCAGCCAATTTTGTTACACCTTTGACTTTTCAGACTTTATCCGGGACAGGCGTCTATAAAGACATGTTCTTTGATCTTGAATCAGGCGTCCTAAAACATATTTCGCTTAGCGATTGGGCGGATATTTGTGCAGTTGTGCCTGTAACGGCAAATACGATATCTAAATTGGCCCATGGTATATGTGATAATTTATTGACTACCGTTATTACTGCGTTGGACAAAAATAAACCTGTTATTTTGGCGCCTGCTATGAATGTTAATATGTGGCAAAACAGTATAATACAGGAGAATGTGGAGAAACTTAAGCGATATGAGAAGTTTACTGTGTTGGAAACATTGAAAGGTGAATTGGCTTGCGGGGTTACGGGCTATGGGCGCATGCTGGAGCCCTCTGATATTTTTAAAAAAATAAAAAGCAAATTATAATATGCAAACTCTTGTTTTATTGACTTTTATCTTTTCCGTAATTTCAATCATATTAGTTTTTTTATTGTTTATTCGTTCAGTTAAAACAACTGATTATAAACCCTTTCTTGAACGTGTCGAACGTGACGGTGATAAGCTTGAAAAAACTGTTAAACAGGAGATAGCGTTTAACAGAGAGGAGCTTTCCAAAAGTTCGTCCGAGTTGAGAGCTGAGTTAATAAAAATGTTTAAAGCTTTTGAAAGTTCGGTAATGGAACGAATGGAAGGTTTGACCAAACTTAATGAAAATAAACTTGATAAAATGCGTGAGACCATGCGTGAACGTATAGAGTCGTTACAGACAGAGAACGGCAAGAAACTTGATCAGATGCGTGGTGTTGTCGATGAAAAGCTGCATGCTACTTTGGAGAAACGTTTAGGCGAGCAGTTCAGCCTTGTCCAAAAACAGCTTGAGTCGGTGCATAAAGGGTTAGGCGAGATGCAGTCGCTTGCGGCTAATGTAGGGGATCTTAAAAAAGTTCTCACAAATGTCAAAACTCGCGGTACGTGGGGTGAAATACAGCTGGGGAATTTACTTGAGCAGATACTTACGCCTGACCAGTATTCGGTTAACGTAAGGACGAAAAAAAACAGCCGTGACAATGTGGAGTTTGCCATTAAACTTCCCGGGCAGGGCAACGATCCTGAAAATGTGGTCTGGCTTCCGATAGATTCCAAATTTCCGCAGGAAGATTATCAGAGATTATTAGAAGCACAGGAAAATGCTGATGGTGTCGCTGCTGAGAAATACGCCAAACAGTTAGAAGTTCGTATCAAAGATGAAGCGCGGGATATAAGAGATAAATATATTGATCCGCCGAATACTACGGATTTTGGGATCTTGTTTCTACCGGTTGAAGGATTGTATGCAGAGGTATTAAGGCGTCCTGACTTGTGGGAGATATTACAGCGTGATTTTAGGGTGATAGTCGCCGGGCCTATGACTATATCTGCTATACTTAACAGTTTACAGATGGGCTTTCGTACTTTAGCTGTTGAAAAACGATCAAGCGAAGTGTGGAACCTTCTTGGCGCTGTTAAGACGGAGTTCGGCAAGTTTGGCGGTATACTGGATAGGACTAAACAGAAGTTACAGGAAGTGACAAATACTATTGATAAGGCCTCAAGCAAAACACGCAGAATAGAAAGTAAATTAAAAAAAGTCCAGGAATTGCCCGGTGCGGACTTTGACGATAAAGAAGATCTTTTCTCTTCTTTGCCGTATAATGATAGCAATGAGAGTTAATGTTAAAGTCGTTCCGCGTGCAAAGCACGAGAAAATAGAATCTATTAATGGTGGGCTTAAAGTATATATTAAACAGCCTCCGGTAGACGGTAAGGCTAATAAATATTTGATAAAGATACTTGCAAAACACTTTGATGTTAAACAAAGTGCAGTGAATGTTATCGCAGGGGTAACATCCCGTAACAAGATAATACAAATAGATGAAGATTGAAGAAACTGATAATTGTTATATTGTAAGGGGATTTTTCAGTGATGATGTGATCGCCGGGTATACCAAACCGGGTTTTTCTTTTAAACTTCCGCAGGCTGTCGGATATATACAGAAAGATCTTGACGCTGATATCTCTTCGTTTGCTTTTATGGAACAGGTTCATGGGCGTAATGTCGAGGTTATATCAAAGGGCGGGCTTTATACCTGTGATGGAGTAGTTACGGATACCGTGGGCTTGATGTTATGTGTAAAGACGGCTGATTGTATGCCGATACTCTGTCATGATGTATCAACCGGCAGGGTAGGCGCGATACATATGGGCTGGCGTTCGGCTGCTGCCGGGATAATCAACAATATTCCGGTTGATTTTGAAAAATCTAAATTCTTTTTAGGGGTGGGATTGCGAAAGTGTTGCTATGCTGTTGGTGCCAATTTTAAAGATAACAAAGAATTTAACGGTTGCATAACCGAACTGCCGGGGAATTCTTATTTTGATGTTATAGGCTTTGCATATGATGCGTTATTGAGAAAAAATATTTTGTCGAAAAAGAATATTTTTGATCTTAATAAATGTTCGCTGCATGATGATAAGAAATTTCCGTCATACAGGCGCGACAAAACAGAGATAAGAACCATATCTTTCATCTTGAAAATCAAATAAACTTTACATTTCGAGTGTTGCTTGAAATGTAAAGTTGCGGAGTTGTAGCTCTAGAATTATCAAAAAAGGTGGCTGCCCTTTTAGTAATGACTGTCCTGTTAAACAATATAAAAAATCTGAGAATTTTAAATTTTGCATTTTTAATTTTTGGTTTAAGGGTTTACTCATAATGTTGAGAGCAGTCCCATTGAACCAATTCCATCCCGGGGATGGAATTAAAAAACCTCTTATTTTTCAATCTGAAACCAATTCCATCCCGGGGATGGAATTGGTTGGGGATGGAATTGGTTGGAGTATTTTTGGCTGAAAGCTAAAAGCTAATGGCTATTTTAGTTGCGTATAATTTTACTTAACCTTTAATTTTTCTGTGGTACAATTATCTCCTATTTACTGAAAAATTATTATTTTATTATGGCTAAGACTTCACTATATAATAAACACGTAGAATATAAAGGCAAGATAGTAGATTTTTCCGGGTGGGACTTGCCTGTTGATTACGGGAGTGCTTTGAAGGAAGCAAAGACGGTCAGGACAAATTGCGGTGTCTTTGATGCGTCACATATGGGGGAGATCGTTGTCTCAGGTCCGAAAGCCTTGGATTGTTTATCGGCTATTTTATCTAATGATCTTGCCAAACTTCAAGAAGGCCGTATGCAGTATAATTTATTATTTGATGATAAAGGCCATGTTTTAGATGACCTTATGGTTTATAAAAGGGCGTCGGACTATTTTTGTGTGGTCAACGCAGCAAATATAGATAAAGATTTCAAATATATCCAAAAAGCATGCGGGTTAGACTGTAACGTTATTAACGTAAGCGATACACTATCACTTATATGTGTTCAGGGGCCATCGTCTGAGAAGGTGCTTAGAGATATTGCCGGTGATGAAGTAACTTTTCTTAAGTATATGGCTTTTGGGGAATTTGAGATTAAAGGCAGCATTACTGCTTTGATCTCAAGAAGCGGTTACACGGGTGAAGACGGATTTGAGATATATGTGGATAATAATTATTCAGAAGCGTTATGGGATAAAATATTTCAGGCAGGGGATGACTATGGTATATTGCCGTGCGGGTTAGCTTCTCGCGATATCTTGCGAATTGAGGCGGGGTATCCGTTATATGGTCATGAGCTTTTTGATGAGGTTAATCCTTTTGAAGTATCCATAAAATGGGCATTAAAAAATCTTAATGATAAAATTTGTGGGTTAGAGCTCGAAAGCCTGTCCAAAAAAGCGGCTAATATAAGAGTTGGGATCGTGCTGACGGATAAAGGTGTATTAAGGCAAGGTTGTAAAGTTTTTTCCGGCGGGCAGTTTATAGGTGAAATTACTAGCGGGACATTTTCGTCTAATCTTGATAGGTCGATAGGAATGGCCTTTATCAGTAAAGAATATAATGTGCATAACGAAAAGGTTTTTGTTGATATACGCGGGCGTAAAGTACAGGCTGTCATTACTGGATTGCCTTTTATTCCTGCTAATACTAAAAGATGATGGAGGTATTTTATGATTAAGTTTTCTGAGTCTCATGAGTGGATCAAAGTTTATGGAGATACGGCAGTTTTAGGGATAAGTGATTATGCTCAAAAAGAGCTTGGCGATATAGTTTACGTAGAGCTTCCCGGCGTAGGGACTGTCTTGAGTAAAGGTGATACTATCGCGACACTTGAGTCTACCAAGGCGGCAAGTGAGGTATATGCGCCGGTTGATTGCGAAGTTTTAAAAGTGAATGAAGAATTGATATCTGCGCCGCAGTTATTGAATGAGTCACCTCTGGATAAAGGGCATATAGTTAAAATTAAAATAAAAGATATGTCTCAAATTGAAACCCTTATGGATGAAGAGGCCTATAAAGATTTTTTAAGTAAACAATAATATGCCGTACATTTTAAATACAGAAAATGATAGACAGGCCATGCTTAGGGCAATAGACATTGAGTCTGCAGAGAAATTATTTTCTTTTATACCTGCGAGCATAAAGGCTAAAGAATATTTATTAGATAAAGGCTGTTCTGAGTTTTCTGCTTTACAGAAGATAAAAGCACAGGCGGCTAAGAATACAACCGTTAATGAAAAGAAATCTTTTCTAGGTGCTGGATGGTATGATCATTATGTTCCGGCGGCAGTCTTCGATATAATTTCCAAACCACAATTTTTGACAGCATATACGCCGTATCAGCCGGAATGTTCGCAAGGTATTCTGCAGGCGATATATGAGTATCAGACGTATATGTGCCTATTGACGGGAATGGATGTTTCAAACGCGTCGCTTTTTGATGGAGCATCCGCCTTGGCTGAGTCGGTTTTAATGGGTCTAAGGATAGCTAAAAAAAACAAAGTATTAGTCCTTAAAGGAATTAATCCTCAGTATGAAAATGTTCTATCGACCTATCTTGGCGGGACAACTTATATTATTGAAGAGGTAAAAACTATAGAGTCTGCTATATCAAAATTAGATGATGAGACAGCTTGTTTTGTCTTTCAGACACCGGATTTTTTCGGGGTAATAAATGAACCGGATGAAGTTATATCTGAATGTAAAAAATACGGAATAATCACTGTAAATGTAGTCAATCCGGTTTCTTTAGGTATACTTAAGACTCCCGGCGAACGTGATGTTGATATAGCCTGCGGCGAAGGCCAGCCGTTAGGCGCAGGTCTTAACTATGGCGGGCCGGGTTTTGGGTTTATGACAGCAAATATAAAATACGTTAGGCAGATGCCCGGCAGGATAGTCGGTAAAACACTCGACCTTGACGGCAAGACGGCATATTGTCTTACGTTGCAGACACGCGAACAACATATACGCCGTGAAAAGGCGACAAGTAATATATGCTCAAATCAGTCGTTAAATGCCATTACTGCCGGAGTATATCTTGCGCTTATGGGTTCGGATGGGTTGAGCAATGTGGCAAATATATGTTATGATAGAGCTCATTACCTATATAATAGGCTTGGAGAAATAAAAGATGTACGTTTTTCGGTCAAAGGTGAATTCTTGAATGAATTTGTATGGAATGTTAAGGATGCCTTTGATGTGTTAGCCTGTATGTCTGATAAAGGTGTTTATGCCGGATATTTATTGGGTAACGATTATCCTGATATGAAAGATTCTGTTTTAACTTGTTGTACTGAGAAGAACAGCAAAGCTGATATTGATTTTTTTGTAAATAAATTAAAAGAGGTCCTTGATGGGGTGTAAAGTTATTTTTGATATAACAATGCGTGAAAAGAAAAACAGCTATCTGCCGGAATTTTCTTGTGGGTATGCTTTGCCGGAAAAATTTAAACGTAAAGAATTGTGTTTGCCTGAGTTAGGGGAATTAGATGTTATAAGGCATTACAATAAATTAAGTAATAAGAATTTTTCTGTTGATACACACTTTTATCCATTGGGCTCATGCACGATGAAATATAACCCTAAGATAAATGATTATATAGCAGGACTTGAAAATTTTAGTGCGTTACATCCGTTACAGCCGATAGATGATGTTCAGGGTATTCTGGAAGTACTTTATACTTTTCAGGAACTGTTATGTTCTCTGACTGGTATGTCGGCTTTTACCTTTCAGCCGTCAAGTGGTGCGCAAGGTGAACTTACCGGAATGCTTATCGCACGTAAGTTCCATGAGTTAAACGGAAGGAGACCATCGAAAGTGATCGTGCCGGACACCGCGCATGGCACTAATCCGGCAAGCGCGGCGATGGCGGGTTTTGATACGGTTATAGTTAAAAGTAATGATAACGGATTGGTTGATATAAATTCTTTGAAGGATATTATGGATGAAAGTGTCGCCGCGATAATGCTCACTAACCCCAATACTCTTGGATTGTTCGAAAAAGATATATTAAAGATCAGGGAGCTCGCTGACAAAGCGGGTGCTTTGATGTATTATGACGGAGCAAATTTTAATGCTTTGATGGGAGTTACCACACCACGCATGATGGGTTTCGATATTATACATCTTAATCTCCATAAATCTTTTTCAACGCCGCATGGCTGTGGTGGGCCGGGTGCAGGGGTAGTCGGTGTTACTGAAAAACTAAAAGATTTTTTGCCTGTTCCTATTGTTGTTAAAGATTCAGGAAGGTACAGGTTGAATTATGATATGAAAAAGTCTGTAGGTAAACTGCGCGCGTTTTATGGGAATATTTCGGTGTTGTTGCGAGCGTATACCTATATATTAAGACTTGGCGGTGACGGTGTTAAGCGTGTTTCGGAAAATGCCGTGCTTAACGCGAATTATATAAAAGAGAAGTTAAAAGATGATTTCAAAGCTCCGTATGATGATATATGTATGCACGAGGTGGTCTTTTCTTGCATTAATCAAAAAGAAAAAGGGATAACGGCTCTTGATATAGCTAAGCGGCTTATTGATCGCGATATACATCCGCCGACAATGTATTTCCCTTTGCTTGTCAAAGAAGCCTTAATGGTAGAGCCTACCGAAACGGAATCAAAAGAAACTTTAGATTATTTTATAGATATAATGCGTAAGATAAATTCAGAAGTTGAGACTAACCCGTCAATAATAAAGAACGCGCCCGTGACTATGCCCGTTAAACGGGTTGATGAAGTGCGTGCTGTTCGTGATATGGATTTCAGATGGCACAAAGATGGCGATTAATAAATGATGAGCCCCATGACGGCTTTTATAACATGGCTGTCGATGAATCTTTATTTAAATATTATCAGCGATACAAAGTTCCCGTTTTCAGAATATATTCTTGGCTGTACCCTTTTTTAACTATAGGCTTTCGTCAAAATATTTCAGATATTACGCTTGACGATGATAAAGTCTGCTATACCAAACGTATCACTGGTGGCGGAGCTATACTGCATGCTAATGAACTTACTTATTCAATGGTGTTAGGTAAAGAAACGTTTTCGGAAAGTTATAACATTAAACAGATGTATAAGTTTATATGCGGGTTTTTAATTTTTTTTTATAGTTCTTTGGGGGCTAGACCAAAATTCGCGGGTGACGTCTTCCCAGATAAGAGACTAGGGGAACCCAGTGCTTTTTGTTTTTTAAAATATGAGCATTATGATTTGTTAATTAACGGTAAGAAGATAGGCGGTAATGCTCAAAGATGGTCCGGTCGAAATTTATTACAGCACGGCAGTATACCTATCATATCCCCAAACGATGGAGTATCTACGGCTATTTGTGACTTCTGTGGAAGTACAGATAAAAAGATTTTAGCCCGGCAATTAATTGCCAGTTTTAAAAAATATTTTTCTGTTGACCTGGTTCCGGATGAATTAAGTAAAGAGGAACGCCGGTTTGCTAATAAACGTGCCGGTGAAATGCGAGCAATATATGACGAAGAGATCAAATCATCAAAAACCATATTGGCTAGATAAAAAAGTGAATTTATCTGTCTGCCGACAGATAAAGCAGAAAATGAGGGGCTTTAAACTTCATACTGTATGCGAAGAGTCCCTATGCCCGAATATCAGTGAGTGTTTTATGCGGGATACAGCTACTTTTATGATATTAGGCAATATTTGCACGCGTAACTGTGCTTTTTGCAGTGTAAATAAAGGAAAACCGTTAGGGATAGACTCGGATGAGCCGAAACGGGTTGCTACTGCCGTAAAAGATATGGGGCTAAAGTATGTGGTTATAACTTCACCTACGCGTGATGATCTATCTGACGGGGGTGCTGCGATATTTGCTGAAACCGTTCGGGAGATAAAAAAAATATCTGATAATATTAAAGTCGAGTTGTTGGTTCCGGATTTTCAGGGAAATAAAGAGGCCATTGATAAGGTTGTTCTAAGCGGCTGTGATGTTCTGGGGCATAATCTTGAGACGGCGGCGGCTCTTTATCCGTTTGTGCGTAAAGGTGCAGACTATGACCGTTCTTTAAATCTTCTAAATTATATAAAGGAAAGGGATTCCGGTATTTTAACCAAATCGTCTATTATGCTGGGGCTGGGTGAAACTGTCGAGGAGATACAATTATTAATGAATGATCTCAGGACGGTTAAATGCGATCTCTTTGCAGCCGGCCAATATTTGTCTCCGTCAATATATACATATAAGGTAAAAGAATATATTGTTCCTGAAACATTTGATGCTATTGAAAAATATGCTTATGAAATAGGCTTTTTGGCATCGAAATGCGCGCCCTATGTCAGGTCTTCTTATTTAGCAGATTCTTTTATATCTTCAAAAAAGTAAAAAGCTACAATATATAGTATACTCCGCAATACAGCACCATATATTGATAAATTCTATAAAAAATAAAATAATTATGGTTGACGATACTAAACGTAAGTATTTTAATAGAGGTATAGTGAAATTATACGAAAAGTAAGTATCGGTAAATAAATGAAAACAATATCGAAAAAAACAAAACCTGGACGTGTTCCCAAACTGATGAGTGTCGAGGAGCTGGCTGATTATTTAGGGCTGCAGAAGCAGACGATATATAATTGGCTTCATCTTAAAAAGATTTCAGGTTTAAAAATCGGTAAGGTCTGGAGATTCGACAGAAAGTATATTGATGAATGGATAAAAAAGTGTAGTCGGGAGAGACCATGAAGCAGGTTGTAGGTTTATATTTCGGGACAGACACGATAGGCGGTGTTTTAGTTGAGAACAAAAAAGTTATTATGTCTGTTAAGTTTGATCTTGCATCAATTGAAGATGCGGGCTCAGTTCAGACTGATAGCGAGGTTTTATGGGAAGCACTGGTAAACAAAACGTTACGTGCGCTAAACGCCCAAGGTAAGACTGTATTTGTTTCGGTAGCTGATAAAGAATTTGTTACACGTTCTTTTGAAATACCTCTAACTAACAAAAAAGAAATTGAGACTTCTTTAGTTTTTGAAGCAGGGAAATATCTTCCTTTTAAACTTGAGGAAGTTGTTGTTGATTATTCTTATAACATTTTGATGGG
>JAQVMQ010000088.1 GCA_028703535.1 Candidatus Omnitrophota bacterium
GGATCTTTACCGCCATGTCCGGGGTCAATAACAATCGTCTTAATAACAAATGACGGCTGAGGAATAAATATCTGTTCCGAATCTAAAAATTTTAATGCGTCTTTCGGCATATAAAGTTTACCGCCAAAAAACCGCGGGGCACGCCTGATATAAAAAATATTGCCCCCAAGATAGACAGTTTTTGAATTAATCAAAAAACGCGCTTCCTGCCCGTCAATATTAAATCTTATAATATCATCTATCGTATCATAACTGTAAGTCGCGTTATTATTAGCACAAAATGAATTTATACTTATATAGTCCTGACTGCTAAAATAAGCGCCATTTGCGTTTCGCGGCATACCGGCACAACCGCTAAATAAAATAACGGCAAACGTAATATATATATATGATAAAGAAAACGTCTTTCCCTTAACCACCTTATAAGCCTAACATGAATTTGCCTATCTCAAAATAAATAAGAATACCCACAACATCAACTAACGTCGCGATCATCGGCCCGCTCATCAGCGCAGGGTCTAACTTAAGCTTGCTAAAAATCAACGGTAAACTCGCGCCCACCGTTGCAGCGATAAATATTGTTATCCCCATAGATATACTAACAACCAAGCTTAACCGTATATCGTTCTGCATCAATGATACTATTATTGAACCGGCAAACCCTAACGCTATCCCTAAAAACAATCCTATAACTGCTTCACGTAAAATAATCTTAAAAAAATCCCTAAAACGTACAAGACCCAGAGCTATACTGCGTATCATAATAGCCGCAGATTGTGTACCGGTATTACCGCCCATAGCGATTAGTACAGGCACAAAAAAAGTCAAAGAAACGAACTGCTGAATAGATGTGTTATGCTGTTTCATAATAAAAGCGGTTATTGTCTCAAAAACTATGAGCACAAACAGCCAGAAACTTCGTTTCCATACAATACTTAACAGACTCGCTTTAGTATACGGTTTTTCTACAGGCAAAACGCCTGCCATACGTTCAATATCTTCTGTCGCTTCTTCTTCTAAAACATCAACAAAATCATCAAAAGTAACAATACCGACAAGCCGTTTATTGTTATCAACTACAGGTAAAGCCAAAATATCATATTCCTTAAATATTTTCGCAGCCGCCTCTTTATCGGAATAAGCATTAACCGAAACTATATTGGAAAACATTATTTCTGATACTTTCGCTTCAAGATCCGCTAAAACAATTCTTTTTAAGGACACAAGCCCTATCAGCTCTTTACCTTTAGCAAGAACATAACAATAATAAATAGTTTCTTTACCCGCGCCTACCTTACGAATGTGCGCTAAAGCCTGTGAAACAGTCATATCTTCATATAACTGCACAAAATCGGGAGTTATAAGACGCCCAACAGAATCTTCCGGATAATTCAGCAGTTTGACCGCTATCTCCCGCTCCTGCGGTGACAACATAACAATAAACCTATTCACTAAATCACCCGGCATCTCTTCAAAAAGTTCCGTTCTGTCGTCCGGTGACATCTCGTTGAGAATATCTTTTATTTCACTACTGGTTAGAGAATTAAGTATCTGCTCCTCATCTTCAATAGATAAACTCTCAAATATATCAACCGCCTTATCATAAGGTACCAGCCTGAAAAGAAACAACTTATATGACGGTTTAGGCAAATGCCTGATAAGATTTGCTATATCGCGGGAATGAGAAGGTAATAGCTCTTTTATTTTAGCATATTTTTTCTCATTTATTAATTGCTGTATTTCTTTTGAGACGTCATTAGGCATATCTATCCTCTTTAATAAGAAATTATATCACAGCACGGATTTTAATTCAGCTTCTAAAAATAAGAGAAATTTAAAACCCGTTGCTCAATGAATACAATACCGCTTTATCCTGTATTGTCGAATAAGTAGCTTTGCTGATAAGCTTAAGCGTTGCGATATTATTATCTAAAATACTCTTATCTTCATAATCATCCGGACAAGAATATACTTCCTTAGTCAAAAAAACAAAAAAAGTATTCTTATCGTTAAATGCCGCTTCATAAGAATGATGGTTCCAGTCGCTCCCTATATACACAGAGATAAGTTTATTCTGAAATCTATCAGCAAACACTTTTTTTATACTTTCCACCACATTATTCTCGGGATAAAAATACAAAACTATATCAATAAATTTTTTATCATTATTAAATACGCCAAGCTTTATCAATTCATCGATCTCTATAACCGCGTTCTCGCTAAGCACTTCATTTTCCATCGCTCTCATTTTAGATTTATATTTTTCGACAAAATCCTGCGCGACAAAATTAAGCTTATTATACGCGGAAAAATAAGCGACAAAACATTGTAAAAAATACATTTGCGCCATCATGCCGGAAACAATCTGAACATCCACACCATCCAACTCGATAAGTTCAAATACATCCGGGACGTTTACAGTCCCCGAAATAGTCTTAACCTGCAGATCATCACGCTTTGACCCTAACGATTCCTGAAAAAGCTGTACAACCCAAGCTGCGGCAACATCTTTGGCCGGACCGTTAATAACAGCATGGAAAAACGCAGGATTATTATCTCTTAATTCTTCAGCTAACTCTAAAGCGCGAATATCAGCTTTTTCCTGTAATTTAATAAATCCCTCATACAAACTTTCAAGTTTGCTCATATCCCCATCCAACGCGATAAATAACGGTAAAATAAAAATAGCCGTACGCGGGCACGA
>JAQVMQ010000046.1 GCA_028703535.1 Candidatus Omnitrophota bacterium
TACACCCAATCTACAAAGGCATTTAACAGTATTTGAAGTATCATCACTTTTCAAAAAAGGTTTTATTTTGGTTTTTCCCAAAGCTATGGCAGAAAGCATAACAGCACGATGCGATATCGACTTATCAGCAGGCACCGTTATTACACCATTGACCGCATCTAAAAGCTTGATCTTATACATAACAGTTTTTATTATACACGTTTTCAGCTGTTTTGTTTAATAAAAGCCTGAAACCTTTCAGGCAACTCACTAATGAACTCCATTTTCTCATTTTTAGTCGGATGAACAAAACTCAAAGACACGGCATGCAGCATAAGAGATTTATAGTTATCTCTACGCCCGTATTTTTTGTCACCTAGTATAGGACAACCCAAGAAATTCATATGCACACGTATTTGATGCATTCTACCGGTAAAAATCTTTACTTTAACAAGCATCGCATTTTTGAATCTCCGCAGCACAAAAACTTCTGTTTCGGCATTTTTGGCATTGCTAAAACTCACACGCATCTTGAGCCTATTTGTCTTATCCCGCGATACCGGCAAATCCACTTTTATATTATTTTCGTTTATCACACCATGACATATTGCCTGATATACTTTGATTACAGATCTTTCTTTAAACTGACTGACTAAAGATTCATAGCTATGGTCAGTCTTAGCCAAAACCATTAAGCCACTTGTTTCTTTATCAAGTCTATGAACAACTCCAGGCCTTAAAACATCACTACCACCTTTAAGAGTTTTCCCCATCCCTATAAGCACGTTGACAACCGTCTCGTTATACCCAGGATTAGGCGGATGCGTAGTCAACCCCGATGGTTTATTAATAACTATTATCTGGCTATCTTCGTAAACGATATTCAAATCAAATTTATAAGGCTGTAATTCGTCTATATTATTATCAAACTCTATCTTAACGTTCTCACTGCCATGTAGAATAAAACTGGATTTTTTATTTTTACCGTTAACCAAGACTTTGCCTGAAGATATAAGATTAGATATCTTGTTGCGCGATAGGTCATTAACGGCAAGAGTAAGAAACTTATCTAGCCGCTGTCCGCGAAATTCGTCAGATACGGTTATTTCCCGCGTGCCCGTTTTATTTTCCATATTTCTAATAAAACTAAAATACCAACACCTGCACAAATAGCACTGTCAGATAAATTAAAGACAGGCCAAACAATAAAATCCAGATAATCAATAACACAGCCATTAAAAATCCTGTCATATAAATTTGATACGGCACCGCCTAAAATCAAACCGCACGCTAAAAAGAAGATTTTGGGTTTATTTTTTTCATTAAAAATAAACCATAAAAAAAATATCAGAAAAATAAGAGTAACAACCACGAGAAAAAAAGTCTTGCCTTGAAAAATGCCAAACGCAGCACCCGTATTGCACGTAACACTAATATGAAAAATATTTTTTATCACAGGAACAGAACTATAGGCAAGTCTGTCCCACATATAGGTCTTTAAAAAAATATCAGCCGTAAATATTATTACGGCTGATATTACAAATATAAAAAACATATTATTTAAATCCGTTCTTCGCTTTCTTCCATTTTAATCTGGCATGTTCTGCAAAACTTAGCATACGGTATAGCCTTAAGCCTTGTTTTAGTTATATCTTTGCCACAGCAAAGACACTGTCCATAAGTCCCATCCTCAACACGTTTAAGCGCCTCCTCTACTTCCAAAAGAACTTTTCTATCACTTGACACAATACCTAAATTAAAATCACGCTCATAACTGTCTGTCGCAGCATCCGCAGGATGCAAAGAATATCAGGAAACGTCCCCACTGATATCTTTCTGAGATTTCATCAATGTATCATGTGAAATATCATTTATCTGCACAATAAGGTCTTCTTTCAAATTTATAAGCGTATCCTTATAAGCTTCAGCTTCTTTCTTCAATATCTTGCGTTTCTTCATATAGCCAATCCTCCTTTTTTAAAAGACAATCGTCGCATATTATATGTTTAACTGCTTTTAAGCGCTGCCTTACATCTGGGACAAATATCTTCTTCAGCCCCGGAAACACTTATTTCAGTACTCCAATTCCAACAGCGTGCACATTTTATACCATGCGCTTTTTTAACAGTTATATTAAAATCACCCTTTTCAATTTTGACTTGTGAGACTATGAATATCTCAGGAAAAACTTTTTCGTATTTTTTAATAAAATCATAATCATCGTCGCCTGCGTTTATAATAACTAATGCATCCAACGAACTGCCTATAAGCCCATTAACACGATTGTTCTCAAGCTCTTTAAGGACTTTATCCCTCAAAATAAGTATCCTTTCCCAATTTGCTATGCAATCTTTACGATACGATCCATAGTTCCCGCTGAACTTTTCTAAAAAAATACTTTCCTTCTTATCGTTAAGGTTATCAAAATACGAATATGCCTCTTCCGCTGTATAAGATAGGATCGGTGCAATCAATTTCAATAATTCCTGCAAAACATAATAAAGCACCGTTAATGCGGAATTACGCCCGGCAGAATCTTTAGGATAAGTATATAACCTATCCTTAAGAATATCCAGATAAAACGAACTTAATTCTATATTACAATAATCAAATAACTTCTGGCAAACTCTATAAAATCTATTTTCATTATAAAGTCCGGTTATTTCTGAGAAATATTCATTAGCTTTGTCAAACATATATTTATCGACTTCGAGTAACTCCTCATAACCAACTGCATCTTTAGTATCAAACCCATATAGATTACCCAAAAGAAACCTTATAGTATTACGTATTTTCCTATACATATCTACAAGCTGTTTGATTATCTCATCAGACAGCCTTACATCTTCTGTATAATCACTGTAAGCCGCCCAAAGACGTATGATCTCAGCTCCATATTGCTTAACTATATCCTGAGGAGAAATCACATTACCTAACGACTTAGACATTTTTTTACCAGCCGCGTCAACAACAAACCCATGCGTAAGCAACGTCTTAAACGGTGAACAAGCCTCTTTACAAACAGCAAGAATAAGCGAAACCTGGAACCACCCCCGATGCTGGTCACTGCCTTCAAGATACATATCAGCCGGGAAGCTAAGTCCATCACGTTTCTTAACAACCGCATCAAAGCTTGCACCCGACTCGAACCAAACATCAAGTATGTCCTTTTCAGCCGTAAAATTCATTGATCCGCATTTAGCACACTTGAAATTTTCCGGAAGAAAATTTTTAATATCATCAGAAAACCAACAGTCAACACCTTTTGTTTTAACAACTTTTTCAACATTAGCAATAACCTCAGCACTGAGTTCTACTTCACCGCAATCTGCACATTTAACCGCAGGTATCGGTATCCCCCATAATCTCTGACGTGATAAACACCAATCAGGACGCTGCAGTATCATATACTTCATTCTTTCATATCCCGCACGCGGAACCCATTGAATAGTATCAAGATATTTTATAAGTTTCCCTCTTAACCCCTCATGATCTATATTAATAAACCACTGATTAGTCGCACGAAAGGCTATTGGTTCCTTACATCTCCAACAATGCGGATACGAATGCGTTATATCAACTCTTTTAACCAACAAGCCTTTTTCATCAAGCAATTTAATAATAACATCATTCGCCTGCTTAATAGTCTTCCCCTCAACCGGCCCGCTATCTTTACCGACAAAGACACCTTTATCGTTAAGCGGCATAATAATATCAAGACCGTTAAGTTTACCCACACGAAAATCTTCTTCACCATGACCGGGCGCTATATGAACACACCCACTGCCATCCTCTTTAGAAACAAAATCCGCCGTTATAACTTTAGCCGTTCTTTCAAAAAATGGATGGCCCAAAATCATACCGCAAAGTTCAGCACCGGCATAAGACTTAACTATTCTAAGCTTAACACCAAGCAGCTCTTCAATTTTGGCTATAAGCTCCGTTGCCAAAACTATTATTTTGTCGTTAAATTCTACCGCGGAATATCCGAAATCGGAATTAACTGCCACCGCAACATTAGAAGTTAAAGTCCACGGGGTAGTTGTCCATATGAGGAAATAGACTTCTTTATCTCTAACAGAAAGTTTATTAAAAAAATCAACATTATTATTTATTGATTGTTCGACATCAAACAAAACATAAATAGAAGGTGAGATCTTATCCGCATACTCGACCTCAGCCTCGGCAAGAGCAGTTTCACAATTACAACACCAATTCACCGGTTTAAGCCCGCGATACACATATCCGTTCTTGACAAGAAAGCCCAGAACATCCAGGACAGAGCTTTCATATTCCTGCTGTAAGGTAAGATACGGATTATCCCAATCGGAAAAAATACCCAACCTGAGAAAATCTTTGCGTTGTTTATCTACATATTTCAAAGCATAATTACGCGCACGACGCCTGAACTCAACCTGTTGAACATCATGTTTGGTCAAACCCATTTCTTTTAAAAGCTGATGTTCAACCGGTAAGCCATGGCAATCCCATCCACAAATAAACGGGCAACAATAACCCTGTAAATTTTTGAATTTCAAAACTATATCTTTAAGCACCTTATTAAGCGCATGGCCCATATGAATATTACCGTTAGCATAAGGCGGGCCGTCATGCAGTATGAATCTTTCAGCACCACTACGTGCCTGCAACTGTACGGCATAAATATCCATCTCCTGCCATTTCTTCAATAACACAGGCTCAAGCGAGGTAAGATTGCCGCGCATAGGAAAATCTGTTTTAGGTAAATTTAATGTATCTTTATAGTTCATTTAAAACCCTGTAATCTTTGAGAAGCCCTTATACCTTTTGTTAACATCACTTAACTTGTTTTTTACAAGCCCACGCACACTAAAATCTTCTACCGCGAAAGTTGCCATAACACTTCCATAAACAACAGCCTTACGTAAAAACCCGCTATTAATAGTCTTCTGCCCCGCAAGATATCCGATAAACCCTCCGGCAAAAGAATCACCAGCACCTGTCGGATCATAAACTTTATCAAGTAAATATGCAGGCAAACAAAAAACACTATTACCCATAAACATAACAGCCCCATATTCTCCGCGTTTGACTATCAATCCCTTAAGACCATATTTCATGAGTTTAGATGCCGCGCATAATATATTCGTCTCATCCGTAAGCATCCTGATCTCCGTTTCATTAAGAAGAAAGAAATCAACACGTTTAATAAGGTCGATCAAACTCTTTTTCTTATTAACAATCCAAAAATTCATCGTATCACACACAACAAATCTCGGTTTCTTAAACTGTCCAAGTATATCCAGTTGTATATCCGGATCTAGATTTGCCAGGAACAAAAACTTGCAATCTACGTAACTGCTCGGAACTTTCGGTTTATAATCCGCCAAAACATTAAGGTTAGTCGCTATTGTCTCAGGATTATTAAAATCTTTACCGTACTCGCCTTCCCAACTAAAAGTCTTACCGTCGGAAATCACCTCTATCCCTAAAGTATCTATTTTAGCTTTCTTAAAAACGTTTGTATATTTATCGGAAAAGTCCGCGCCCACAACGCCTGCAACGCCTGCTTTACAAAACCTAGAGGCCGCAATAGACGCATAAGTCGCCGAACCGCCCAATATGTCTTTTTCATAACCAAACGGTGTTTTTACTGTGTCAAACGCTACTGTTCCCGATATCACTACATCCATTACATAACCTTTATATATAAATATCTTATATAATAACCAGTATAATCTTTATGTGCGGTATTATACAGTATATAGCGGTATTTTAGAAGGAAATTTTTAAAAATAGCACGAAAATAGCTATTAGCTTTCTGCTTTCCACCATAAATTGATTTTCTGCCGCATTACCTGCTGCCCTGTTATTTTAATTAAGACGGGATCGGCTTTCTATCGGCAAAGCCGATGGTTTTTATCGGAATAAATTTTATTTTGGCAGATCCGCCGAGAATGAAAAAATAAAAACACATTTCCATAACTATACAATTTCCGGCTAATGACTGACAGCTAAAAGCTCCTAGCTAATATATTTCCCTATAATAGGCCTAAGTTTAACTTTAACTTCGGGCAAAATCATGGCCGGATCCGTCATTATAGCGCCTTTAAGCGCCTCTTTACAGCCGCACTCACGTCTGTCAGAGACGCTCAAAAGCGCACGTGCCAATATTTTCTTGGCATTTTCAATATTCTTTTTAAAAGTAGCAATAACAACATCCACTGTTACCGTTTCCTCACCATCATACCAGCAATCATAATCAGTAATAGCGGCCAGTGTCGCATAACATATCTCAGCTTCCTTAGCTAACCGTGCTTCTGCAAGGTTAGTCATGCCTATTATATCCATCCCCCAACTGCGGTACAGATTAGATTCAGCACGAGTAGAAAACTGCGGGCCTTCCATGTTAAGATATGTCCCGCCAAAATGCGCGTTAATATTTTCTGCTTTAGCAGCATCATATAAAACTTTAGCAAGTAAGGGGCAAACAGGATCAGCAAACATAACATGCGCTACTATCCCATCACCGAAAAACGTATATTTTCTTGACTGGTTAGTCCTATCAACAAACTGGTCCGGCACAACAAAATCAAGCGGCTTAAGTTCTTTCTTAAGTGACCCGCAAGCCGAAACAGAAATTATCTGCTCAACATCCAACTCTTTCATTGCATAGATGTTCGCACGATAATTAATCTCAGAAGGTAGAAGTTTATGCCCCTTGCCATGTCTTGGCAAAAATACTATCTCACGTCCCTCAAAATCAGCCACTACTAACTTATCTGAAGGTGCGCCGAACGGAGTTTTGGCATCAATACAATCTTTAACTTCAAGCCCCGAAAGTTCATATATACCGCTGCCGCCTATAATACCTATTCTACTCATGTTATTACTCCTTTAAATATATACTTAAGACATACGCCTTATGTCTTAAGTATTAAACTTTCTAATAAATCCAGACAACAACCTTCCTATCTCCTCTGTTTTTGCAAAACACTCTTCATATATTACTTCCTCAATATATTTTAAATCTTTACTTAAAATAATATAATATTTCAATTCTTCGACCCTTCAGACATATTAAGAAAATGGCTTGTATCCTTATCACTATGTCTTTTAACACCTTCAAGAATATTCGCGCAGGAATTGAAACCACACACCTACGCATTTGCTGGGCTAAACAAAATTATTCATATACAGGGAATTTAGCAGTTATTTTATAAATATCCAAAACCAATATGTGTGATTTTTCCCACACTACTAAATTTTTAAAAGTTTTCATTCTAACTTATATATATTCGGGTTTCTTTCAAAACTTTGTCTATCCCTTAAGTCCTACGTCTTATATCTAACAAGATAATTCCTTAGCCCGTTTATATGCGGCGTTTATACCATCTTTAATGACTTTTTGCACTTTACCCTTATCAAAGACTTTAATTGCCGCTTCGGTCGTGCCTTTTTTAGATGTGACAGCATCTTGTAAAACAGAAAAATCCATATCTGTAGCTTCAGCTAAACCAACAGCCCCTTTAAACGTATTTAAGACCATCTTTCTGGCATCGCTTTTAGAAAATCCAAAATCACATGCTGCTTCATACATAGCACGCATAAAATAATATACATAACCCGGCCCGCTTCCTGTTATAGCAGTAACTTTATCCATAAATTTTTCTTTAATAATAAATACTTCACCTACAAGTTTAAATATATTTTTAACAATTTTTACTGATTTATCGTCAGCTTTATTACCTCCGGAAATAAATGATACCGACTGATTGATACGAAGGGCTAGATTGGGCATAACCCTTATAACTTTTATACCGGCCAATATTTTTTCAAATACAGAAAGTTTAACGCCCGCCGCAACGCTAACCAATACCGGTTTAGACTTCAAAAAATGTCCCTTAACCTGCGCTAAAAAAACATCTATATCCTGAGGTTTGATTGCTAAGATAACGTAATCAACAGAAGTTATAAGCTCCTGTCCGTTTTTAGCCCATGATATTGCCTTACCCTTCAACTTTGCCGATTTTTTACTATCAAGGTCAAACACCTTAATCTTTTATTTACCGGATTTCGCCAATGCCAAGGCAAGCGAGCCGCCTATATTACCTAAGCCTATAACACCAACTGATATACTCATCTTATTTCCCCTTATTAAATATTCTAGTTACTTCGTCTATATCCAAAAAATTCGTTCTTTTAATTATCGCGCCGTTATGCAAAAAAACATAAGTCGGCAGACCGACTATCCCATAATTAGTACCCGCCGAACCTAAGGAATCTATAGCTATTTTTCCTTTCAGACAATCTGATAACCCCGCAGATTCAATAAATTTAAGAACCTTATTTTTATCTTCTCTTAAATTAACCGCTAACAATTTAAAATTCAAGTTGCCGCATTCCAAATCCAAACGTTTAAGCTCCTTAGCGCAATACGGACACCACGTAGTCCAAAAAAGAACGACCATGTCTCCTTCCTGAATCAAATCTTCCATATTATAGGAATCTCCGGATAAAAATTCTAATATTTGCGTGTACCCGGAAAAACTCATACAAAGCGAAATAAGTAAAACCATTAAAAATTTAGAAATCTTCTGCATTATAAAACTCCTATAGCCTTAATTATAAAATATATTCCTGCCCCAAACACAAAAACTCCAAAAACTTTCTGCACCATTATAGTCCAAACTCCTTGTTTTGGCAATTTGCTGATAACCTGAGCGAAAGTACCGCATAAAAAAAGCAAAAAGCCATATCCTAACGAAAAACAAAATAACGCCAACGCCCCGTATACAATACGGCCTTCAGTAGATATTACGGTTAAAATAAAACCCAAAACAGGAAAATTACACGGTACCATCGCAAACCCGCTTATTAACCCAAACAAAAAAATATGCCGTACACCTTTTTTAGGCATATAATAAACTTCAATAAACGGTAACTTGAATTTAATTAAATCTATAAGAATAAGCCCGAAGAAAATAAAAAGCGCACCCAAAACAAAATACACTACCGGATTGATAAAGAAACTGAAAACAAACGCACCAGCTGCCGCGGCAACAACACCCAGGCACGTATAAGTTGTCGCTATACCCAGAATAAAAATAAAACTTAAGAAAGCGCCGTGTCTTATGGATTGTGTTTTACGTGCCCCTACAATACCCAAAGTGACAGGTATAAGGGGATAAACGCACGGCGAAAAACTTGCGACAACTCCGGCAACAAAAGATATCAACAACGAAACCGCGGGATAAGCGATAAAAAACTGTTCTAAACTATTGAGAATATGGCTGTGCATTCACTTCCCTATTAACCCACTCAAGATACTTAGGGTTTATCTTATCTATATCGATTGCTATTATCTCAGGAACAGAATACGGGTGATTATTCTCTATCAAAACTTTAAGTTTCCCGTATAAGGAATCTTTTGTCTTTATTATTATTAACGCTTCTTTAGAAGACTCTATCTTCCCTTCCCACCGGTATAACGACTCAACAGCCGGCACGATATTAATACACACACATACCTTCTCTTTAAGCAATTCCCGTGCTAAAGCTTCAGATTTGTCATACGGTATAGTAACAAAAACAGCTATAACCATATTAACCTCCCGAAATTATTTTAAACTCTCCAATAAATCAAATACACGTTCGGCAAGTCTCACACAATTAGCCTCAACCCTGTCATCTACCCCTCCAACCGCTGTAGGGCCATAATGATCTCCCTTGGGGTCACCCTGTATAATCATGCCGTGTATTAACATCGCTTCAAGTATAGAAATAACTGTAGTTTCGTTCCCTCCCCCAATATTTGCAGACGCAGAAAACGCAGCCCCAACCTTACCGTCAAATTTACCATGATAAGATACCGTATCATCAAGTAACTTTTTAACTTCAGAAGCAAGCGTCCCATAATATGTCGGCGAACCTATAATAATACCGTCATATTCAAGCAACTCCTTGGCTTTTACCTGCTCAACAGAAAAAAGATCGGCATCTGCGCCTTTTTCCTTTAAAGCATCTCTTATAATCTGAGCCATTTTTTGTGTCGTTCCGCCGCGCGAGTAATATAAAACAACCATTTTCATTTAAAATACCCTCCTATTTTAGTCGCTAGTTTTTAGCTATTAGTATACTTTGATTTCAAGATAAGTTTCTTAGTATCTTTAAACCAATTCCAATAACCAATTACTAGTGAACAGTAACTATTTTACATCTTCCCGCCACATTAATAAATCTTATTTAGGCGGGTCCGCCTTCAGCGGAAAGAACAATTTTAACCAACGGCTAATGACCAGTAACTAGTAACTAATTAGAGCGTGGCCGCGAAATATATCTTATACTCAATATCTCACTTACTTAGTTCTATATAAATATTATCGTATTATACCAGCATACATAAGACTTGTCATGCCCATAAAAACATGATACAATCTGCCTTACTTTTACCAATGGACAAAGATCTTTCTAATAACTAGAAACTAAAAACTATCGACTAAATTTGCGCCCGTAGATCAATTGGACAGATCGTTTGGCTACGGACCAAAAGGTTGGAGGT
>JAQVMQ010000089.1 GCA_028703535.1 Candidatus Omnitrophota bacterium
CAGCGTTTCCTAAAAAACAGGGTTTATATGATCCGCAGTTTGAACATGATAGTTGCGGGGTAGGGTTTGTCTGTAATATAAAAGGGATAAAGTCACATTCGATAGTTTCTGATGGGTTGCAAATATTAAAAAATCTTGAGCATCGCGGGGCAGTAGGCGCTGACCCGTTGACGGGTGACGGTGCGGGTATACTTATGCAAATGCCAGACGCTTTTTTCCGCAAAGAGTGCGGTAAATCAAGAATTGAGTTGCCTGAATACGGCAGCTATGGGGCCGGTCTGGTATTTCTGCCGCAGGATAAAGAGGCCCGTACGTTTTGTGAGAAGGTCTTTACAGAGATTATAGAACAAGAAGGTCAAAAATTGTTATGGTTTAGAACTGTGCCGGTCAATGATTCAACTATTGGCGAGACAGCTAAACATACACAGCCGGTTATAAAGCAGATTTTTATCGCAAGGGCTGATGATGTATCCGATCAGCTTTTGTTTGAGCGCAAATTATTTATTATAAGAAAGCAAGTCGAACGTGTTATCAGAGAATCAAATATAAAAGAAAAAAACTTTTTTTATGTTGCCAGTCTTTCAAGCAGGACTTTTATTTATAAAGGACTGCTTATGACTGCGCAGGTAGAGACTTTTTTCCCGGAATTGCGTGATACCGATATGATCAGCGCGTTGGCGTTGGTCCACTCAAGATATAGCACTAATACTTTTCCTACATGGGATTTAGCGCAACCGTTTAGGTTTATCGCGCATAACGGAGAGATAAATACTTTGCGTGGTAATTTCAATTGGATGAAAGCGCGTGAAGGCTTATTAAAGAGCGATGTGTTTGGTGACGATATAGAAAAGATCAAACCGGTACTTACGGCAGGTGTCAGTGATTCGGCTACAATTGATAATGCTTTTGAACTATTGGTGCTAAGCGGCCGGGAGGTATGCCATGCTATGATGATGCTTATCCCTATAGCATGGGAAGCTAATGAACTTATATCCGCGCAGGCACGAGACTTTTATAAATATCATGCTTGTTTTGCCGAACCGTGGGATGGTCCGGCTGCGATAGCGTTTACCGACGGTAAAGGTATCGGAGCTGTACTTGATCGGAACGGGTTAAGGCCCGCGCGGTATATTATAACTAAAGATGATAGGGTAGTTATGGCATCTGAAGTCGGTGTTTTGGATATAGCGCAGGAGAATATTTCGGTATCAGGCCGGCTTGAGCCGGGTAAGATGTTCTATGTTGATACGCAGCAGGGCAGGATAATCAGTGATAAGGAGATAAAAGAAAGTATAACGTCCAGACAGCCGTATTCTAAATGGCTTAAGAAAAATCTGGTAGAGCTTGATGAATTAAAAGCGCATGGCACAAAAGAAAAGATAAAAAGTGATCTTTCTAAAACACTTATGGCGTTTGGCTATACACGTGAAGATATGCGTACAGTTTTAGCTAAGATGGCACTTACAGGCGTTGAGCCGTCAGGTGCTATGGGCAATGATACGCCGCTGGCTATTTTAGATAAAGATCCGAAATTATTATATTTTTATTTCAAACAGTTGTTTGCTCAAGTAACTAACCCGGCGATAGATCCTATACGCGAAGAATGTGTGATGAGCCTTGAGAGTTTTGTAGGGCCGCAGAGAAATATTTTGGAAGAGACGCCTCAGCATTGTCATAAAATAAGGGTTGATAACCCTATACTTTCAGATGAGCAACTTTGCAAATTCAAAGGATTAAACGAAAAAGGATTCAAGGCAAAGACACTGTCGGTTTTGTTTGATAAAAAAACTGGGAATTTCAGGATACGTTTGGATGAGATATGTAATGAGGCTGAAGAAGCGATATCTTTAGGTTATACGCATATAATACTCAGTGACCGAGGCGTTGATGATGGGAAAGTAGCTTTACCGATGCTTCTTGTTATGGGCGCGGTGCATCATCATCTGGTTTCAAAGACATTGCGTACACAGCTAGGTATTATTGTTGAGAGTGGCGAACCGCGTGAGGTATTTCATTTTGCTTTGTTGTTTGGCTATGGGGCTGATTGCATAAATCCTTATCTTGCGTATCATGCTATTGAAAGCATGGTATCGAACGGTGAAATAGAATGTGATCGGCATACTGCGGTTAAAAATTATAGGAAAGCAGTATGTAAAGGCATATTTAAGATACTTTCTAAGATGGGGATATCTACACTTAGCAGTTATCGCGGCGCGCAGATATTTGAGGCTTTAGGGATAGGCGATGAAGTTATAAATAAATGTTTTTTCGGCACGCCTTCGAGGATAGGCGGTATAGATTTTGATATTATCGAAAAAGAAACGGTAATGCGTCATGACAGGGCGTTTGATGTTTTTATGACGCAATCTTTGCCAAGCGGCGGGATATATCAATGGAAAAAAGACGGCGCGTTACATTTATGGACGCCGGAATCTATTGCATGTTTACAGGACGCGACAGCTAAGGGTGATTATGCTCTCTACAAGAAATTTTCGGATATGATTAATTCAAGAATAGACAGCCCCGTAACGCTGCGTAATATGCTTAGATTCAAAGAGTCTCAGGCTATATCTTTAGAT
>JAQVMQ010000090.1 GCA_028703535.1 Candidatus Omnitrophota bacterium
TGCCGTTAGTATAGGGGTAGGCGCTTTTCCGCAAAACACACTTCATTCTGATGTTTTGCTTGAAACAGCTGATCGGGCATTATATAAGGCTAAAGAAAGCGGCAGGAATAGAGTGGCATGGTTCTAAATAGTCGTTTCCCGTTCGCTTTGCTCACGGGACCGTCCTTATATGTTAAATTAAGGTTGCGGAGTCGATAGTACAAAAAAATGTTTATAGGGGCGGATAGTTATCCGCCCGTTAAAAAAGGACAGAACAGATGAAAAAGAAGCAGATCCCCCCAAAAAAATGGGTTAAGACTGAAGTTGTGCGGATAAAACTTAATCCTGAACAGGCAGTGTTGAGTTGTTGTGATAGCCAGGATAAAAGGAATACTTTGGGTGGTACTCAGTGTAGTACCGGGAATTGTGGTACTGGAGGATCTTTGAGTGCCTCAAGTTAGACATTATTAAGTTTATTTAAATGTATAGGATAGCTCCATTAAAGTTAAAATATGCAAAAACATAAGCAAGAAAGAAAAGTAAAAGATAAATGGGTTAAGTCCGAAATAACAAAAATAAAACTTAATCCTGAACAGGCATTTTATCTTGTTGTAGTGGCAGTGGGAAACTAAATGCAGTAATTACTACCCAATGTCGTAAGGGTATTTGTGATATATCAGGTGGATCTATGAACATTTCCAGTTAATGACAATTAAATCTTGATAGCAGAAGAAAATTAGAAAACCATTTTTATTTTAATGTTGAATAGCATGAGAGTAGAAAAGAGACTTATTAAAAAACTAACATGGATTAAGCTGGAATTAAGTAGAATAAAACTTAATCCCGATCAGGCTGTGTTGAGTTGTTGTGAATTAAGCAGTAGAGGCGTAGCACTTAGTTCTATGCCGAGTATGCAATGTCTTATTGGACTGTGTATTACGAATAGTGGCCCTAGTGCAGTAAGCAGTTAGAAATTGTCATGTAGGGAACGGTTGAGACCGTTCCGTTAAAAAATAGCAGAAATATGCAAAAAAAGATATCTAACAAATTAAAATGGATTAAAGCTGAGATGGTTCGGGTAGAGCTTAATCCGGATCAGGCGGTATTGAGTTGCTGTAGCAGCACAGGACGCGGCGTTTCTTATGTCGGTACTGGATCGTCATCACAATGTAGTGGTGCGTGTACTGTCTCTTATGAAGGAGATGCAAATTTTAGTTAGTTGTGAATCACTATATTAAGAGCTAGCATAGGTTATTTACTGCTTGATATTTCAATATCAATCTTCCAATAATGTTTCAGGTTTTATTTTAAGTGCCTTAGCAATTTTTATTAAAGTACTCAATCGTATATCAGGCGGATTTTTCCCCTCGATCCTTTGTAAATATTTACAGCTGGTAGGAAGAAGTTCAGCTAACTTTTCTTGAGTGATTCCTCGTTTTTTGCGAAAATGCTTAATTTTTATGCCTAGTTTTATCGCAGAAATGTCTTTCATGCATTCAATTATTACATGTGTTTGCTATCTTGACACCCCCATATATGATGGTGTATAATTTCCCAGTATATATAAAATGAGTTTTTAAAATATTAGTTATAACTTATTTTTTAAAAGAGTTTTATTATATGTTGGCGTTTTAAAAAAAGATAGGAAATTTAATAAAAAATAAAAAATGACCATAAGAAAAATAGATACTAAGAGGACAACAAAACAGACATGGATTAAACTTGAAATAACGAAAATAAAACTTAAACCGGAACAAGCGGTGTTGAGTTGTTGCAATATGTTTGTACGCGCACAGGAGAATGACATTTTACCTTTTGGGGTTGTTCAATGTGCATATCGATGTGCTACAGGTATTAGTACTCAGGATAGTGGAAGTTAGTTATTTTTACATTATTCGTAAAGAGGTGTTTCTTACGTCGGTAGTGGTTTAACTCTGGACAGGGGGTATTAATTAGTTTTTCTGCAAATGGCGGACTTGCCTAAATAAAGATTAAAGTTGCGGGTAGTCTTTAGCTATTAGGTTTTAGAAAGAATTGGTTTAAAGATGAAGAAAAAAGCAAACAAAAAGAAAAAATGGAATAAACCGGGATTAACACGAGTAGCGCTTAACTCGGAACAGGCAGTATTGAGTTGTTGCGATAGCGCAGACAGGGCTGCCGTGACGAATGGCCCCAATTTTTATTCTCAATGCCGTATTTGGGCGTGCCCGGGAGAATTGCATGAAGCTATCAGCAGCTAGTCTTTTTTGATTTGGGAATTTTCCGTCTTTCTGTTTTTAGCGGAGGATGAAATTTCGCTGAAGGCGGACGAGATCTCACCAACATTCATCTTGATGGCTAGGCGTAGCGCTTGCGTGCGCTTGTTATAAAACAAATAAATAATAATTTATACTAATACGAAAAATTAATTATAAGTTTTTTCTCTTAGTTTATATAGGTATCTGATTGATACTAAAAACTAGGGACTAAAGGCTAATGACTATATGGTTTGACTTTTTCCATGCCGGATTTATAATATCCAAAATCGTATAAAATTGTTTTATAAAATTATAATGAGAATAGGGAGGATATTGCCATGGATATGAATTTAAGACAGCAT
>JAQVMQ010000047.1 GCA_028703535.1 Candidatus Omnitrophota bacterium
AAATTAACTGGTCTTTTCACGGCATATCCTCCTTGTTAAAAGGTTAGTAATTGTTAGTTACCTGACCTTTTGAGGATATGCCGTTTTTACCTATTTGTCAATTTGCGAATAATAGTTTACACTACCACTATTCAGTATAACAAGTATATATAAAATGTTTACTATTTTTTATCTATCTTATTCAATCTATATCAAAATGAAAAAATTAAATCTTTATATTGTTAAATGGAATATACTCAGAACGCCATTACAACATCCTCAATATAAAAAACTAAAGGCTTTAGCCCGCAATCACTCATTTACTATCTGGAATTTCCTGAGAAGCGGTTTGCCCTGTTTCTGCCTGAGGAATATTTTTAATCAATGACCTGCCGCGCTGTTTAGATAAATAGGCTAATGTAACCGAGGTCATAAAAAACAAAATCGCGAGAAATACTGTCATCTTAACAAAAAAATTGTTGGTCTTAGTTCCAAAGACAGATTCAATACCGCCCAAGGCCTCGACTAACCCACCGCTGCGGCCACGCTGAACAAGTATTACAGCTACAAGTCCGATAACAACTAATACATGTAATATCCATACAAAACTATACATTAAATAACCTCTTTTGCGTTTTTAACTATTTGAGCAAATGTTTCAGCCTTTAATGAAGCTCCGCCGACTAAAGCACCGTCAATGTCTTCGTTATCCATAAGTTCTTTTATATTTTCCGGTTTAACACTGCCGCCATATAATATACGTATAGCAGCAGATACCTCATTATCTTTATTATCTGTAAGCCATTGCCTTATAAACTGATGTATTTGTTGAGCTTGTTGAGGAGTCGCAGTTTTGCCCGTCCCGATAGCCCATACCGGCTCATAAGCAATAATAACATTACCCATATCATTAATATCAATATTGTTAAAAGCACCTTCAAGCTGTGCGTTTATCACTGCTGTCTCTTTAGCTGCTTCACGTTCTTCTAACGTCTCACCAACGCAAACAATAGGTGTCAGGCCTATCTCGAGAGCAGCTTTAATTTTTTTGTTAACCATCTCGTCTGTTTCAGAAAAATATTTGCGACGTTCGGAATGGCCTATGATAACATACTCACACCCTGAATCTTTAAGCATAATAGGCGAGATCTCTCCCGTAAACGCACCTTCTTTTTCCCAATATAAATTCTGCGCGCCCAGCCCTATATCCGTATCCTCCAAAACAGAATAAACAGAATTTAATGCTGTAAAAACCGGACAAACAACTACATCCACATGGACGTTTTTTTCAAGAGTATTTTTTATTTTTTCAGATAACGCAACAGATTCACTTATGATCTTATGCATCTTCCAGTTACCGGCTATCATTGGTTTACGCATATAACATTATTCCTTTCATTTTCATTTATCCGACAAAGCTGCTATACCCGGCAATATTTTGCCTTCTAAATATTCAAGCGACGCTCCGCCGCCTGTTGAAATGTGTACCATTTTATCCTCTAATCCAAATTTTGCTACGGCTGCTGCTGTGTCACCGCCGCCAATAACAGAAACTGTATCTGTTTGAGCTATCACTTCACCTATAGCTTTAGTGCCTTTAGAGAATTTATCTTTCTCAAATACGCCCACAGGACCGTTCCAAACAATCATTTTTGATTTTTCAATCTTTTCGGAAAAAAGAGAAACAGTCGCAGGACCTATATCCACACCCATCCATCCATCAGGTATATCTTTAGACTCTGTTGTCTTAACATTTTCAGATTTTTCAAAATTATCTGTAATAACATGGTCTACCGGCAAAACTATCTCTACGCCGCAAGACACCGCCTTATCAAGGATTTTCAAGGCCGTTTCTATCATCTCGTTTTCTACTCTTGACGAACCAACCGCTATCCCCTGAGCCTTCATGAAAGTATAAGCCATAGCTCCACCAATCAATATAGCATCGGCTTTATTCATCATGTTCTCTATTACAGGTATCTTGTCAGACACCTTAGCACCGCCTAAAATAAAGATAAACGGTTTTTCGGGCGCAGTTATTACTTTCTGAAAAAATTCTATTTCTTTGCCCACAAGAAAGCCGCCGGCAGATTCCAGATAATGAGTAATACCTTCTGTTGAGGCATGCGCGCGATGGCACGTGCCAAACGCGTCATTAACAAAAATTTCACCAAGCTCCGCAAGCTCTTTTGCAAACTGTTCATCATTTTTTGTTTCTTCTTTATGATATCGCAAATTCTCAAGAAGAACGATGTCCTTAGACTTCATAGACATAACCTGTTCGTTAACTTCAGGCCCTATGCAATCATTAAGCATTTTTACAGGACAACCCAACAATTCAGATAAACGCGCAGCAACAGGTTTTAAACTATACTCCGGTTTAATCTCACCTTTAGGCCGCCCTAAGTGGCTCATTAAAATAAGTTTAGCATTTTGGCTAAGCGCGTATTTAATCGTATCAAGTGCGGCACGTATTCTCTTGTCGTCCGTTATTTTTTGGTTCTCGTCTAACGGCACATTAAAATCAACACGTATTAACACGCGCTTGCCCCTGATATCAATATCTTTTATCGTCTTCTTATCCATCAATGCGTCCTTTAAATTATTTCTTTATCATCAATTTGATAAGGTCAACAACTCTGTTTGAATAACCCCATTCATTATCATACCATGATAATACTTTAAAAAATCCTTTACCCAATTTCATGATACTTAATGAATCATAAACCGACGAATGAGAGTCCCCAATTATATCGGCCGAAACAATCGGGTCTTGACAGTAAGACAATATCCCTTTCATTGGTCCTTCAGCCGCAGCTTTAAGCGCAGCATTAACTTCTTCAACTGACGGATCTTTTTCTGTCTTAACACTTAGATCTACTATTGACCCTGTCGGAGTAGGCACACGCATGGCCAATCCGTTAAGCTTGCCGTTCAATGACGGTATAACTAATCCAACAGCCTTAGCAGCACCCGTTGTTGTAGGGATAATTGATAATGCCGCCGATCTTGCACGACGCAAATCCGAATGAGGTAAATCTAAGATTACCTGATCATTCGTATAAGCATGTATTGTTGTCATTAATCCTTCAACAATCCCAAAGTTATCATTCAATACTTTAGCAATAGGCGCCAAGCAGTTTGTTGTACAAGACGCGTTTGAAACAATCAGATCCTCCGGTTTAAGATCTTTATCATTAACGCCTATAACAATTGTGTTATCTATTTGGTCTTTAGCAGGAACCGTTAAGATAGCTTTTTTAGCACCTGCCTGAATATGCATAGCGACCTGTTCTCTTTTACGAAAAACGCCTGTAGATTCAACGACTAGGTCTACACCTAAATCTTTCCATGGTAAATTCTTAGGGTCACGTTCCGCTAATATTTTTATTTTTTTTCCGTCAACAATTAAACTATCACCTTCCACCACAACCGTTTTATTGAAACGCCCATAAACAGAATCATATTTAAGCAAATGCCCTAAAGTTTTCGCATCAGTAAGGTCATTAATAGCAACAACCTCTATCCCTTCTCTTTGTGTTATAATTTTAAAAACATTACGGCCAATCCTTCCAAATCCATTAATAGCAACTTTAATTGACATATCCGTCCTCCTTTGATTTACTATAGTTTTTAAGTTTTGAGCGTATATTATAGCAAGCGTTATTGAGATTGCAATACTTTTCAGCGAACTATTTTAATGAAGCGTTTCTTGCCTATTTTCAGTATAGTTTCCCGTTCTTTAAGTCTGAGTATCTGGTCCTTCACTATCTCTAAAACCGAGCCGTCAGCGTTAAGTATAGCGACGCTCCCCTGCTGTATCAGCCTTCGCGCTTCATTATTTGTCGTAACTATTTTATTTTTTGAAAAGATATCTATCAAATTAATCTCATTTTCAAAAACTGCTATAGATACCATTTTCTCCGGAACCTGTTTTTTAGAAAAAACCGATTCGAAATTATCATGTTCTTTTTGTGCTGTTTCTTTTGAAAAATAAAAAGAAACTATTTCTTTAGCCAAATTTATCTTGGCCGCTTTAGGGTGAAGCTCTTTATAGTCCTGAGGGCTTATATCTGTCAATAATTTGTAATATTCTTTCATTGACTCATCGGAGATACTCATTATTTTACCAAACATATTCCCGGATGACTCAGTCACACCTATATAATTATTAAGTGACTTTGACATTTTATTCTCTCCGTCAAGTCCTACCAATATAGGCATTGTAACAATACCCTGCCGCGGCTTGTTAAACACTTCCTGCAAATGACGCCCAACAAGAAGATTGAATTTCTGATCTGTCCCGCCAAATTCAATGTCAGCATCACACATAACAGAATCATACCCTTGTATTAAAGGATAGATTAATTCCAGCAATGCTAAAGGTTTATTTTCTGAAAAACGTTTAGAGAAATCGTCCCGCTCAAGCATCCGCGCGACAGTATATGACTTAAGTAACGGCAAAAAATCAGTTAAAGTCATTTTTTTATACCAAACACTGTTATAGATTACTTTCGTACGTTTTTTGTCTAAAATTTTAAAGGCTTGTGAAGTATACGTACCCGCATTTTTTTGTATCTCTTTGTCAGAAAGCATAGGCCTTAACGCAGTTTTACCCGAAGGATCACCGATCTTTGCCGTAAAGTCCCCTATTATAAGGAAAACCATATGCCCCAAATCCTGTAATTTTCGAAGTTTACGTAATAAAACGGTATGTCCAAGATGTATATCCGCTGCAGTAGGATCAAACCCTATCTTTAACCTAAGCGGTGTTTTAGTTTTTAGACTTTGAGAAAATTTAGACGCTATCTCATCTAACGGTAAAAAATCTACCGCGTTTTTTTTTAAGACGTCTAACTGTCCGGTTAATCTTTTTTCCATTGATTATTTAACCGTTTCTATAGTGTTATTCTGATTGATATTTATACGGGGAAAATGAAAAAACACTTTCCCCGTATAAAATTATTCACTTACCGATGCGTCACCGGCAGAATTATCTAAATTTGCTGAAAGCCCTATTTTGGCAACGCCCGGATCAATCTTAATAACTTTAACCTTTATTTTATCATTGGGTTTAAGTGTATCCATGCGTTCTTTATCAATTTCCCCCGAGAAAAGCAATCCTTCAAGATCATCATCTATCTTAATAAACGCTCCAAAATTAGCTACTTTAACTACTTCGCCCTCAATTATAGTATCAACGGCAAACTTTTCAGTTATAGACGGCCACGGATCATTTTTAAGCTGTTTTATTCCCAACAGAACTTTCCGCTGGTCTCTGTCCAGCCCTAAAACTTTAAAATCACAAGCCTGCCCTCTTTTCAATAATTCCTGAGCGCGATTAACTCTTTTTGTCCATGAAATATCTTCGCTATAGATTATGCCTTCAAGCCCATTGGCCAGCTCTACATACGCACACCCCTCACCAAATCCTGATACCTCACCATTAATAACAGAATCTAATTCAATGACTTTCTCTACATTTTCCCACGGATCTTTTTCTAATTTCTTTATGCTCAAAGATATTTTTCTATCCTGCGGCTCAACACTTATGACTTTAGCCTCAACAGCATCACCGACAGCAAAAGTTTCATTCAAATTTACAAACTTCTTTGTCCAGGATATTTCACTCACGTGTATCAGGCCCTCTATCCCTTTTTCAAGCTCAACAAATACACCGTAATTTTGGATATTAGTTACTCTGCCTTTGACAATAGAATCTGCTAAATATTTTTTATCTATATCTATCCACGGATCAGGCGTTGTCTGCTTTAGGCCTAAAGATATTTTACCTTTATCCTTGTCAAAGCTTAACACCATAACGTCAATATCATCGCCTACCGCAACTATCTCGGAAGGATGTGTAATCTTTTTCCAACTCATGTCACCGATATGCAATAACCCGTCAACACCGCCCAAATCAATAAACGCTCCAAAATTTGCTATACTTTTGACATGCCCCTTAATTATTGTACCTTCTTCTATTTCCTCCCAAATCTTTTTCCTTAAAACATCGCGTTCGGCACGAAGCGCATCTTTACGTGAAAGAATGAAATTATTCTTAATCTTATTCATCTTCACAATCTGAAAGTTATATTTCACGCCGATAACGTTCTCTTTAACATTCTTGAAAGCCGATAAACTTTGCGGCAAAAAGCCTTTAACACCATAGACATCGACCATGTAACCGCCTTTGACTTTTCTTACCACCACGCCTTCAACCAAATCACCTTCATCATTAGTTTCGCTTAATTTTTTCCAACCTTTAAGTTCATTGGCTTTCTTGAAGGAAAGAACTACTCTGCCTTCATCATCTTCGACATTCTCAACATAAACCTCAAAATCACCAAGGTTTTCAAGATCAACTGCCAAAAACTCATCGCGAGAAATTACGCCCTCGGATTTATATCCGACATCGACTATAACTTCTTTTTCGGTAACACTGACTACTTTACCGTTAACAAGTTCGCCCTCCTTTAATTCTTTGATAGAATCAAAATAAGCTTTTTCCAAATCTGTAACAACATTTTCCATACTTTTACACACACTCCTTATAAAAATTTTGTCAAATTATCTCCTATCTTATTATCTTTGTCAATAAAAACATTGCTGAACAGCTTGCAGCTGCTAGCTGTTAATTTTTACCTAAAATTCCTCTAGCCGATTTCAACCAAGTGACAGGACCAATAAAGAGCGTCTGTTATCAGGCACAATTTATTTTAATCTGCATAAAACTTTTAATTAACTTTGTATTTTCGAAAAATCAACTGGAAATCAAAGCCACGGGGTTCATAGCGCAATGTGACGAAGAACATTGCGTACCAAAACCCATAACTACCTGGCCACGCTCAAGAACGTTACAGCAGCTTAGTACAGCTTGTTCGGGATTAAGCTTTATTTGCATTATCCTGAGCTTAACCCATTTTAATTTTTTAGAAAATCGCTTTTTCATTTAATTATTTTATCGCCCAATATTCTGTACGTCAAATTAAAAAAACAGTACCCCTGTGTAGGACCCGTCCCTACACAGGGGTATTAAGTACTCTTAAAAAGTTATTTGCAATATCTTTGTCTTTGAACAATTAACTAGAGACGTCATAAGCCAAAGTGCCACATCTTGCGCTATAAGGTCCACTGCAGAAACGAACAGAAGCAATCGTTGTAAACATAACCCGATTAAGACTATCACAGCAAGAAAGCACTGTCTGTTCAGGGTTAAGCTTTATCTTTATTATTTCGGACTTTAGCCATTTTTGCTTTCGGATCTGTTTCTTTTTCATCTTTTCTGTTATTTTTTAACGGGCGGATATCCTTCCGCCCCTACAAACATTTTTTTGTACTATCGACTCCGCAACCTTAATTCAACATATAAGGGCGGTCCCGTGAGCAAAGCGAACGGGAAACGACTATTAACTATCGACTAATTTACCGCCTGTTCGGGGGTAAGCGCAACCCGCATTATTCCCGACTTAAGCCATTTTCCTTTTTTCGAAGCAATCAAAAAGTAAAGACAAGCCAAATTATCAAATCTTCAACAAACCGAATAAAAAAAGAACTAACTTGAGCCATTGGCAGATTCCCAATACACTGTTCCAGCCGTACACGTAATCAAGCATTGATTATCAAACACTGAAGAATTCCATCCACGCTCCCCTGCCTGGCAACAACTTAACACTGCTTGCTCGGGATTAAGCCTAATCTTTGTTAGTTCAGGTTTTAGCCACTTCTTTCTTATAATCTTCGTTTTTTCTTTATTATCTATCTTCAAACTATTCCTGCGTAAACCCAATATATTTTTATGCATTTTTAAAAACTACATGTACAATTCTACACCGTATCACAGTTAGGTGTCAATATTTATTTAAGCATAGGAAAATAAGCCCCATGGAAATCAACATTAAACTGAAATTGGCTAATAAAATAAAGGCCTTAAGACAAAAAAAAGGTATTACGCAGGAAAAACTCGCTAATCTTTCTGATATTGATTATAAATATATCCAAAAAATAGAAGGAAAATCACCGCCTAATATAAAAATAGAGACTATCGAAAGAATCTCTAAAGCGTTACATATACATATTTCGGAATTATTTGATTTTTAAAGTGTTTTTATAGCATCTGCTATTTGGGCCGCAATTTGTGCATAGTCATCTTCAAAGTTTAGCTGAGAAACAAGAGAAAATTTTACAAATATCCCGGTAAATCTGGGAAAACGCTTGCCTTTGGGAAAAGCCTTATCCGTACCTGAAACTTTAGCAACAATTACGGGTAACCCACTTTTTTTAACTAAAAAACCTACGCCGCCTTTAAAAGATTCGTAATCCGCGCTTCTTGTGCCTTGCGGAAAAAGTAAAACCGGTTCTTTCTTTAAAACTTTCAATGCTTCGCGCAAGCCTACAACAGAATTGCCTGTTCTTTTAACTCGAATAGATTTTATTTGTTTTAAATACCAGCTTAAAAACGGAACAGAAAACAGCTCTTCTTTGGCCATAGTTCGTATTATACGGGGACAAACCGAACCTACTACAGGCGGATCAAAATGACTTACGTGATTGGCGGCAAGAATAAAATTCCCCTCTTTAGGAATATTTTCTACCCCTTCGACTTTTAACTTAAAAAAAAACTTAAAAATAATATAACAAAGATATTTTGATATATTATAGACCATTTATAAGCTTTTCTCCTATCTTAAGCAAATCCTGCGAAAGTTTCTGGCTGCGGCTTTCAGCATAGACTCTGACGATCGGCTCCGTACCTGATTTCCTAAACATAAGCCATCTATCATCGGCTATAACCTTAATACCGTCGAGCGTGTTCACTCTTTCAACAGGACTACCCAATAAATCTTTAGGTAACTTTAATTCGGATAAACTTTTTTTAACCGTTTTAACGGAAACCGACATGCGACTGTAATAATATTTACCGTATTTTTTATAGAAGTCTGTTAATAATTCATTAAATTTTTTCTTCTCAGCCGTCATCATTTCTAATATCAATAAGAATATTGCCGACCCGTCACGTTCAGGGATATAGCCCTTAACGCCAACGCCACCTGCCTCTTCACCACCAATGCATATAAGATTATCCTGAAACAGATTAGATAAATATTTAAATCCTACAGGGGTCTCATAACAGGCAACACCAAGATCTATTGCAACTTTATCAATTGAATTGCTTCCCACTACTGTCTTCCCTATACCGCCTGATTCTTTTCTATTTTTTACCATATGAGCAGCTAACAAAGGCAAAAGAACTTGTGCGTTAATGTAATTACCCTTACCATCATACATGGCTATTCTGTCCGCATCACCGTCAAGAACAAGGCCTAAGTCATATTTCCCAGTTCTCATCTTTTTTTTCATATCGGCGAGATTGGATTCAACCGGTTCAGGATTAATACCGCCGAATGAAGGATTAAATTCATTATGTAAATAATCTATAGCTATATTTGATTTGCCAAGTATTCGCTCAACAAAATTGTCACCCGAGCCATACATCACATCTACCAAAACTTTTAACTTTAACTTGCGCACTTTTGGCAGATCAATAAAGCTTTTAAAAAAACCGACATATTCTGTAGTCAGATCACTTAACTCTATTTTTTTCTGTTTGATCAATTCTGCTTGTTCAGATATTTTAACTTTACTTTTGCCTAATAATTTTTCAACAGCATCTGTAATATTTTTGTCAGCCGAACCTCCTTCCGGAGTTTTTATCTTAAATCCGTTAAAACTTGAAGGATTATGTGAGGCAGTTATCATAACGCCCAGGCTATAACCAAATTTATTACAGTGATAGCTTACCGCAGGCGTAGGCACATTCCTGCTTGATAATACGACCTTTATACCGTTTGATGCCAAAACATTTGCCGTCTCAGCGGCAAATTCCTTAGATAAAAATCTTCTGTCATATCCTATAACAACCTTTTGGGTCCCTTTATTTTTTTGTTTCTTTATATAATCCGCAACTGCCTGAGACAATATACGCACATTTTCAAAAGTAAAATCTTCCGCTATTAGTGCGCGCCAACCGTCTGTGCCGAATTTAATCATCTTATTACCTCCTAGAATTATTATGTTATTTTATGTACGGTTATATAGTATACGAGATTTTCCAATAAGATACAAGTCAGTTTTTAATACTGTTCGTTTGAATTTAAAACTTATACAAGCTTATTCATAAAGGTTATTTCCTAATATATACTCATAAACTCTTTGCGGTATCAGCTGCCCTTTGAA
>JAQVMQ010000048.1 GCA_028703535.1 Candidatus Omnitrophota bacterium
AGCTTTTAAATTTGAATTTGTCTGAAGGCGGTAAAGATAATTATGCTTTTAGTGTCACAGTGTCCGGTGGAGGAACAGATATTAGCCAGATAAAAGGTGAGGTTGGCTCATGTGAGATTACAACTGCCAGCCTTGATACTAGTTGCATTGATGGCGAATGTAGTGAATCCGGGTGTCAGTAGAAATATAATTACTTTTTGTAAAATATATTTGAAATTTTAACCGGGCCGAAAGGCCCGGTTTTTCATTAAAAATGTTAATTATCTAGTTTTCCCCTGATTTTTAATGATACTGAGCGTGGTCGCGAAGTATCTTTATGCCAAATCAAGTTTTAGTTTTCCCTTTTCCGATGTGTCCTTTTGGAGCTTTTCGGAACCAGCCTGATATTCACATATCTGTTTCCGGATTTTTTACGTTTTACTCGACTAGGCTAGATAATTATATATGGCTCTCTGGATTCTTATCTTTTATCTTTAAATTAATAATTTCTAATAACTAAAAACTAGCCAACTATTAGAGCGTGGTCGCGAAGTATCTTTATGCCAAATCAAGTTTTAGTTTTCCCTTTTCCGATGTACCCTTTTGGAGCTTTTCGGAACCAGCCTGAATATTCACATATCTGTTGCCGGATTTTTTACGTTTTACTCGACTAGGCTAGATAATTATATATGGCTCTCTGGATTCTTATCTTTTATCTTTAAATTAATAATTTCTAATAACTAAAGACTGGCCGACTATCAGAGTGTGGTTACGAAGTATCTTTGTACCTGGTTAGTTAAGTCTCAGTTTTTTATATTTATTTATGATGTAGAGGCTTATCAGTATTTCTTTTTTTGCTATTCGTGAATTTATAACTTTATCCGGCGATTTTAGCAGTCATTAACTTATTTCCTATCACAAAATATTGTGCTCTTGTTTTAGCAGAAATACTATAAATAGTGTTTCTGCTATTTTTCTTTCTTTCCGGTTTATATTTAATTGACTTTGATTATTGAGGGGAGTATATTTATATTGTGGCTTAAAGTGGAGCAAAGTGGAGTAAAATATGTGGTATGGTCAATTTTTTCATACTTTGGATAATAAAGAACGCATAATTTTGCCGGCCAAACTACGCGATAAGATTAAAAATTTAAAGAAAAAGAAGTTTTTTCTGACAAGAGGGTTAGATAATTGTTTGTTTTTATTCGATCAGGCCAGATGGGAACAGGTTGAGCAGAAATTGAATGAGATACCTTTTACCAAGAAAGAGTCCAGAGCGTTTAATAGATTGCTTTTTAGCGGTGCCCAGGAGATAGACCTTGATACGCAGGGCCGAATCACATTGCCGGGATATTTGAAGGAAGTAGCGAAAATCGAACGGGATGTCGTTATTGTCGGGGTAGGCGACAGAATTGAGATTTGGGCTAAGAATGTCTGGGCAATGTTTTGTGATGGCAGTCAGGATAAGTTTGAGGAGATTGCAGAGAATTTATTTGAATAAAATTATGTATACACAGGTTTTAGAAATGGATGAATTAACATATCATTACCCGGTAATGTACAGAGAAATAGTTGGGATGATCAATCCCTCCGAATGTAATGTAATAGTTGACTACACTTTGAGTATGGGTGGTCATACACTAAAATTTCTCGATTTGATGAAAGAAAACGCGATGCTTATAGGGCTTGATCGTGATCGTGATTCTCTGGATATCGCGTCGGAGAAAATTGGACAACGTGAGAATGTTAAATTGGTTAAAGCTGATTTTTCAAAGATTGATGCTGTATTAGATGAACTTAATATTGATAAGGTCGATGCGGTGTTATTCGATTTTGGTATTTCTATGTATCAGATGAAAAAGATAGAGCGGGGATTTAGTTTTGCTAATGACGGGCCTTTGGATATGAGAATGGATAAAGATGTTTGTATAAGCGCATATGACCTTGTTAATAATTTAAGTGAATCTGAGCTTGCGGATATATTCTTTCGCTATGGTGAAGAGCGTTTTTCAAGGCGTATTGTGCGTATGATAGTTTCTGCCCGCCGTGATTGGCCTATAACTACTACGCAACAATTGGCTGAGTTAGTTGTTCGTGCTGTACCGATAAGAAGTTTTAAATATAAGATACATCCTGCGACTCGTGTTTTTCAGGCGTTACGTATTGCGGTTAATAATGAACTTGAGGTTATTGCCGACAGCTTAAAACACGCTGTGGGGAGATTGAACTCCGGAGGGAGAATAGCCGTTATATCCTTTCATTCTTTGGAAGATAGGATAGTTAAACATACATTTAAGGAGCTTGCGGCTTGTGGCGATATTAGTATTTTAACTAAAAAGCCGCTTGTGCCGAGTGAGAACGAAAAAAATGAAAATAATGCGTCACGGTCAGCTAAATTACGTGTTGCGCAAAAGAGTTGATTTTTAGGCAGGCTGTTTTAAGAGTTTTATTTTGTTTAAGGGGGGATATGGGAAGACAAGAAAATTTCTTAGGTTTTTTAAAACAGGTTTTTTTGGTTTTCGCGGTATTTCTTGCTGTATTGTTTTTTCTTCACCAGAAGATAGATTATTTTATTCAGGCGTATGAGCTTAGTGAAGAAAATAGAGAATTTACTCTCCTTAAAGATCGAAAAGATTCATTATTATATAATGTTGCGCAAAAGACCGCTATATCGAAGATTAACGGGTGGCGTGCTGAAAACGAATTTGATGTTGTTATGAATGATAGGATTTCTGTTTTATATGCGCCTGAAAAGAATATAAAGGTTCAACAGCACGGGTTTGCCAGGGCTTTGACCGATTTTATATATAAGGGTTCACAGGTGCCCAATGCTTTTGCACAGGAACATCGATAGGCAGGATATCTCCTGTGTGTATTCTGTTTTCATTAGTTTAATATAGAAAAATATATACTTAACTTATAAGCTGTGGGTTCTATGCTGCGGATGTTTTATGGCATAGGTTTTGTGGATAGAGTATATAGTATGAGGACTGTGATAGAGTTATGCTCATAATTTTGTTAATATATAGTCAGTATATGCAATTAATAAACATTAATTGCTGGCTTCTAAAGAAAAAATATGTCTTTTGATAAACGTCTTTATCTTATCTATACTTTTTTTTGGGTACTTTTTGCTGCAGTATTTCTTCGTATCGGGTATGTACAGTTAATTAAAGGTTTTGAGTATAAAAATTTTGCTGAGGGGCAGTACTATAAAACTATCCCTTTTAAAGGCAAAAGAGGTATGTTAATTGATAGAGTCGGACGTGAATTAGGGGTTAGCCTTAGCTTTTATAGTGTATATGTCGATCCGCTATTTGTCGCTGATCTTGATTCGCTGGTACAGGATCTTTCACGGATTTTGGAGATGGATGCCGAAGATATAAGAAGACGTATACGCAAAGCTAAACGGTTTGCGTGGATAAAGCGAAAACTTCCATGGGATCAAAAGGAGAAAGTTAGAAGTCTAAATATACCGGGTGTGTTTTTCAGTAGTGAGGATAAACGGTTCTATCCGGAAGGTAAATTAGCGGCGTCTGTATTGGGACTGGTGAATGTGGATAATCACGGGGTTGAGGGACTGGAATATGAATATGATAAATACTTAAGAGGTAAGGACGGGACGGTCGAAGTCCTAAGTGATTCTTCTTCGCATGAATTGCTGTTAACACCTAATATTTTGGAGCCGCAAAAAGGCAGAAATCTATTTCTTTCAATTGATTCGCGAGTACAGTTATGGACCGAGGTTTTTCTCGAGGAGACAGTTAAGGAATATGACGCTAAGGCCGGCGGTGTTATAGTGATGAATGCTGTGAATGGGCAGATATATGCGTTAGCTAATTATCCTTATTTTGATCCTAATAATTTTACTGTTGAGGATTCCGCGGCATTAAGGAATAATGTCGTCTCGGATTTTTTTGAGCCCGGTTCTGTTTTTAAAATAGTTACTTTGCTTGCGGCTATTGATAATAACGTTTTTAAAGATGATGATATGATCTTTTGTGAGAATGGAGCCTACAAAGTACCGGGGACAACGCTTAATGATTATAGGCCCTATGGCGCGCTGAAGTTTAAAGAAGTTTTTATGAATTCAAGTAATATAGGCGTGGCGAAAATTGCTGATAAATTGGGAAAAGAAAGATTATACGAGTATATAGGACGTTTGGGTTTTGGGCAGGTTACGGGTATTGATTTGCCGGGGGAGACTCAGGGCATGGTTACAGATTTGAAAAACTGGTCCAGAACTTCGCCTTATATCGTGCCGATAGGCCAAGAGATTGGGGTTACATTGCTGCAGCTTGCAAGGGCATGCGCGGTTATTGCTAATGGCGGTTTTCTCGTGAGCCCGCATCTTGTGAATAGAGTTGAAGGGCTTGATAATGTTGAGAGGGAAGCTTTTGATAGAGTGAGGGTTGTGTCTGAGAGTTCTGCTTTGCATGCTAAGGATATTCTGGTAGAAGTTGTAGCTAATGGTACAGGGAAGCGCGCGTATATCCAGGACAGGCGTATAGGTGGTAAGACGGGTACTGCGCAAAAGTATGATCCGGTGATTAGACGTTATTCGCCTAATAAGTATAGAGCGAATTTTGTCGGGTTTTTGGATGATTTGGATGAGCCGGTAGTGATAGCTGTTACTATTGATGAGCCCAGGAAAAGTCATTTTGGCGGTGTTGTGGCTGCACCTTTATTTAAGAAAATAGCAGAAAAAGTTTTAGTTTATTCAGGGGGGCAGGATTATGAAACGGCCCGTTAAAACTGTAGCTGAGTTGTTGGGTGGCGCGTCTGTCGATAAAAGTATTGCAAGATATAAGGTGAGTGTTGTCACTGATGATACACGAAAGATTGTTAAGGGCCGGACTTTGTTTTTTATGAGGGCTAAAGAAAATTTTGATGTTTTAGAGAAGCTTGGGTGTATTGCCGCGGATGTATATGTCATTATCACCGGATTTAAGGATTTTGGAAAGGTTAGTAAACTAGTTTCGGGTAAATGTAAAGTTCTAGGTGTTAAGAACATCGATAATGTATATTTTTCAGCAATTGACCGGCTTTATGAATTTTCTAATAAAGATTTTGTCTTTATTGGGGTAACAGGGACTAACGGCAAGACTACGGTAGCGGGTATTATTTATCATTTACTGAATAAATTGGGGTTTAAGGCAAGCCTTATAGGGACAGTAGATAATATAATAGCGGGCAGTAAAAGCCCGGCTGTTAATACTACGCCTGATTATACCTCGTTAAGAGAGATGCTATTTGAATCACGTATTAAAGGGTATAAACATATTGTAATGGAGGTGTCTTCTCATGGTATTGTTCAGGATAGGATAAAGGGTCTCAACTTTGCTGTTAAGATTTTCACCAATTTAAGCCGCGATCATATTGATTATCATAAGAATATGGCTAATTATTTTTTGGCCAAAAAAAGTTTTATGGAGGCTGGTAAATATGGGGATTGGACTATCGTTAATCTTGATGACCGCTATGGCAGGAAGATAAAATTGAATGGTAAGAGTAGAACATATGCTGTAAAGAGAGATGCTGATTGCCGGGCGGTAGATATTTTTAGCTGGGATAAGGGCGTAAGGTTTAAACTTAAAACCGGAGAGGATGATACGTTCGTAAATATGTCTATATTGGGAGCGTATAACGTTTATAATGTTATGGCTGCGGTGGCTGCGGTGTCAGCTGTAACAGGGCTTTGTGTAAAGGAATTTTGCCAATATGTAAAAACATTTAAAGGTGTTAAAGGCAGACTTACGGCAGTTTGTAAGGATATATTTTTAGATTATGCTCATACCCCCGATGCATTAAAAAAAGTTTTACAAAGTGTAAAGATGATGGGATATGATAATATTATTCTTGTTTTTGGATGCGGAGGGAACAGAGACAAAGGGAAGAGAGCTATAATGGGCGCTGTTGCGGGTAGATATGCTGATTTTACAGTTGTTACCTCTGATAATCCAAGAGATGAGGACCCTGCTGATATATGTCATCAGATAGCGTGTGCTATTAATGGCAGGCATAAAATCATGATAGACAGACGGCAGGCTATTGGTTATGCTGTAAAGCAAAATAAGAGACTAAAAAACAGTTGTGTTGTTGTTGCCGGCAAAGGCCATGAGGTTTATCAAGTGGTCGGAGCAAAAAAAATAAGTTTTTCGGATGAGGAAGTTATAAAGGAATTTTGCGATATATGAGAATTAATATCAGAGATATAATTGATATATTAAAACCGGCAAAGGTTTTTAATGTAGATGTTTTCGGAACGATTAGCGGATTTTCAATTGATACGAGGACGATTCTTCCTGGTGAGGTGTATATCGCTATAAAGGGTGAGCTTAAGGATGGTCATGATTATATAGATGAAGCTTTGAGTAAAGGCGCCTGTGGAGTTATTGCGGAAGCCGGTTCTGAAAATTTGGAGTTTAGACCTGTACTGTTGGTAGACAGTACGAAAAAAGCTGTCGAAGAGATAATTAAATATATTTTAAAGAATAAAAATGTTTTTATATATGCTGTTACCGGGTCGGTGGGTAAGACTACGACGAAAGAGATGCTGGCATATTTGCTTAATATGAAATTTTCTGTCTGGAGTAACCATGGTACGGAGAATAATTTATTGGGATTGGCTAAAACAATTTTTTCTCTTAAAGAACAGCAGGTATTGATAAATGAGTTGGGGACAAACGCGCCGGGTGAAATAAAGTTACTTTCGGAGATTTTGCAGCCTAATGCCGGGATTATAACATTTATTAAACCTGTGCATCTAGAACGGTTGGGGACTATCGAGGGTGTTTTTAGAGAAAAATGTGCGATGTTTAAGAGTAATACCGATATGCAGGTGGTGTTGAACAGAGATGATGGTTGTCTCGCGCAGGTTTCTGATAACAAGAATGTTTATTGGTTTGGTATGCAGGGTAAAGGCAGTGGACTGTTCAATCGTTATGTATATGCTGACTTGCTTGGAAAGACTAACAGTGAATCTCTTTTTCTTGTACAGGGGAATAAACTCAGGCTTAAAACGCCGTTTGATGGATATATATATAATGCGTTAGCTGCTATTGCTGCTGCCGGATTAAAGGGTATTTCCGTGGCTAGATGTGCTGAGTTTTTGTCTGATTTTGAATTGTGCGTTACAGGGCGTATGGAGATATTAGAATTAAATGGTATAAAAGTTATTAATGACGCATATAATGCTAATCCCTATTCTTTTGAGAAAGCACTTGAGTTTATGGCCGGTATGCCGGGAGATAAGATAATGGCTTTAGGCGATATGCTTGAGCTAGGGTTAGAGAGTATAGAATATCATAAGGCGTTGGCTGAAAATGTTATGGATGTTAACCCTAAATTTTGTTTTACGGTAGGTGAGAATATGTATTATCTTAATCGGCGGTTGCTTGAATTGGGGTTTAGGTGGGTTAAGCATTTTCATTCTGTTGAGGCAATGGGTAATTATATAAAAACCATATATGAACCGGGCAACCTGATATTACTTAAAGGCTCGCGCAATATGAGGCTTGAACGTATTATAGAGTTTTTGTAAAAGAAACACTCCGTTGGCTAAAGTCATCGGGGGTATCACTTGAGTAGTGATGTCAGGAGAGAGTTAATTTTTTGATTAAAGATTATGTGCCTAAGCAGGACTAGATAGAAAGAGGTATAAGATGTTTTATTATTTACTTTATCCGTTGGCAGACAAAATTCAGTTTTTTAATTTGTTTAAGTACATTACTGTACGTGCAAGCTGTGCGTTTGTCTTTTCTTTTATTTTTGTGCTTGTTTTTTGGCGGTTGGCTATAAAGCATTTGAATAAAATGCAGATTGTCGAGAAGATAGATATGTATGGGCATGTGCATTTGCAAAAATTGCATAGTGCTAAACAAGGCACACCCACTATGGGAGGATGCCTTATTGTTATGGCTGTAATATGCGCGGTGTTCTTATTTGCAAAATTTAACGTATCATATATCTGGATGATAATCTTTTTGATGTTTTCACTCGCGGGTTTGGGGTTTGGCGACGACATTTTTAAAGCGCGTACAGGTAAAGGACTTAGCCGTACGCAGAAACTTATAGGCCAGTTGATAATAGGTTTTTTAGCCGGTGTATGGATGGTATGTGATAAAAATATCTCTACCTTTTGCAGTGTGCCTTTTTTTAAATCTGTGTTCATAGATTTTGGTGTTTTCTATTCGTTATGGGTGATGTTTGTTGTATGTGCTATGTCAAATGCTGTGAATTTTACTGATGGATTGGATGGACTTGCCATTGGGGTCATGATAATTAATTTTTTGCTTTTTGCGTTTTTTGCTTATGTGGCCGGGCATAGACTGTTTGCTGATTATTTGTTTGTGCCTTATATATATAACGCCGGAGAACTAACGGTTTTATGTATGGCGGTTGTGGGCGCGGGATTGGGCTTTTTGTGGTTTAATTCATATCCTGCTCAAGTTTTTATGGGTGATGTAGGGGCGTTAGCGTTAGGCGGTGTTTTGGGGATAGTCGCATTGTTGATTAAAAAGGAATTCTTGCTTGTTATAAGTGGAGCAGTTTTTGTATTTGAGGCGTTGAGTGTTGTTTTACAGATCGGTTCGGTAAAATTATTCGGGCAGGACAGGAAAATATTTAAAGCAGCACCGTTTCATCATCATCTTCAATTATTAGGTTGGAAGGAACCGAAAATAATCGTTAGGTTGTGGATAGTAACTATAATATGCGCAGTTATCGCATTAATTACTCTTAAGCTGAGGTAGGTATGGGAGAAGGTAACGCGGAAAAATTCGGTAATGTTCAGCGTGTCTTGATATTCGGGTGGGGGAAGACCGGGAATTCGCTTGCTGGATTGCTTTTGAAATTAGGCAAAGAAGTTATGGTTACGGAGACATGCTCTGAAGATAAGTTTGAACATGATAGTATTGAGTATTTTACGCAACATGGTGTGCTTTTTGAGTTTGGCGGACATACTCGGGAGTTTTGTTTGAATAGCGGAGTGGATTTAATAGTTGTTAGCCCGGGGATCGATATATCATGCGGTGATGTTTTTGAGATACTTAATAAGTCTGATAAGCCCTGTATTGGTGAAATTGAGTTTTGTTATAATCTTACGGATGCTGATATTATAGCGGTTACGGGGACTAACGGTAAGACGACAGTGACTACCTTGATTTATGAGGTATTTAACCGGTATTATAAGGATGGGGATGTTTATGTCGGGGGTAATATAGGAGTACCTTTTTCGGAGTTTGTCCTCAATACAAAAAAAGGTGATGTTGTAGTTTTGGAAATAAGCTCTTTTCAGCTTGAAACAATAGTTTCATTTAAGCCTAAAGTGGCTGTATTGACTAATTTACAACCTGATCATCTTGACCGCTATAAAACATGTGATGAGTATTATGAAGCTAAGATGAATATTTTTTCTTATCAAGAACATCAAGACTATGCAGTTTTGCCGTGCGGAGGATTGTCGGAGAAAGTTTCTAAGCAGCTCAAACCTAAAGTTTTGTGTTTTGATACTATTAAGGGGAATAATAATTTTGAGTGTCTCTGTGCAGTATCGCAAATATATAATATAACACGTGAGGAATGTTTGTCGGTATTTGAAGGATTTAACGGTATAGAGCATCGAATGGAGTTTGTTCGTTCGGTCAGAGGTGTTTTTTTTATTAATGATTCCAAGGCGACAAATGTTTCTGCTACTGTTTGGGGCTTATCAGCGTTGGCATCTGATAGGCGTTATAAAGATTCAAGAGTTATACTCATCGCTGGTGGTAAAGATAAAGGGACAGGATATAATGATGTGCTTGATTTACTTTCAAAAGTGAAAAAGATAAATCTTATAGGCCAGTCATCTGAAAAAATAAAGATATGTTGCCATCCCTATGTTGCATGTCAGATACATCAGACCTTTGCAGAGGCAGTTTTACAGTCGTTTCAAGACGCACAGCCCAATGATATAGTGCTGCTTTCGCCCATGTGTTCAAGTTTCGATATGTTTTCTAATTATCAGGAACGCGGGAATGTTTATAAATCAATTGTCGCGCGGCTCTAAATAGATGCATGCTGATTAATTGGTTGTTTTAGTGTATAATATTATAGAAAAGTCGATTTTCATAACTAAAAAGGTAAATATGTCTTTTATTACGCCGGAAAAACAATTACGCCGGAGAATTCT
>JAQVMQ010000049.1 GCA_028703535.1 Candidatus Omnitrophota bacterium
AAGTGTCGCATTTTCTTTTATGTATGCTCATAATCTGCGGGATATGATAGTTGTTCTTGAGCAATTAAAACTGCAACATACGGAAATAAAGGTTTTTAAGGAATTCAAGATATTGATAGATACTCTTGACCATTCAATAAATTATAATAAGTATAGCGCTAAAATAAAGTTACTTGCTAAGTATTTTGAGCAGGTAAATCAATTTTCAGGCGAAAAAATTTCAATAAAAATAGATGATTTAATAAAAGATCTTCGGCGCAAGACTGAGCATATGTCCAAATGGCTTCAGAATAAAGAATGGGTCGGTTATGGTTTTTTTAACGGTTATTATGATAATAAAGGTAAGCCTGTTAATGGATATCGTAATGGTAAGTGTGATATGTCTTTAACTGCTCAGGTTTTTGCCGTTATGAGCGGGGTGGCGTCAGATGAGCAGATCAAAAGTATATGGCGTTCTGTTAAAAAGAATCTTTTTGACAAAAAAATACAAGGTTTTAGGCTTAACACGAAAAGAGAGAATATATACCCGGAATTAGGCAGGGCGTATGGGTTTGCGTATGGTGAGAAAGAGAACGGTGCGGTTTTCAATCATATGGTTATAATGTTTGCGTATGCTTTGCTAAAAAGAGGCTTTGTGAAGGAAGGAACCAAGGTCCTAGAATCTGTATATAATATGTCTATAGATGACAAGGCTGTTATAAATCCGTTTATACCCGAATATTTTAATAATGAGGGAGCGGGATTATATCATTATCTAACTGGTTCTGCCAGTTGGTATGTTTATACTATTTTTGAGAGAGTGTTAGGCATACAGTTCCTTTCAGGCGATATTATTATTAACCCGGGTATTTTTTATAATGAGCATCTTGGTAAATCATTTAAAGTATTTTTCCCATGGCAAAAAGAGATGATACGGGTTGAATATTTAGTTAAAACCGATATGAAAAAAATTTTAAAAGTAGATAAAGTTTTTTTAAATGATAAAGAAATTATTTTAAATGATCAAGTATATAGAATATCAAAAAACGATATTCCTAAAAACGCTGATAGGCTTAATATAAAAGTATATCTGAAATAAAATTTTATTAAAAAATTTTTTAGTTTCTTTTGTTTTGAGGTAATTAGCTGTTTAATTTTCTTTTTCTGCAGATAAACCCGCTGGTTTTTTCGTTAAATGCCGAAACGTCAAAACAAACCGATTTAAGTTTTCTGGCTATAGTGGAGGGGAAGTCATAGCCGCTTTTTATTCTATAGAGAGGTACATAATGAAACATCTTGCCGTGAATTTTAAGTATACGGTGTAGCTCTTTATAAAATTTTTCACTAAAAAGATCCGGCGCCATTTTATAGGTAGGAGGGTCATGCACTATATAATCAAAAAAATCAGATGGCAGAGAGTAAATGGCAGTATTAATATCTTTTTCATGTATTTTTATGTTTGGTGCGCTAAAAAGTTTTTCGGAACAAGGATTTAATTTCGCGAGAAAGATCATGTTAGGGTCTTTCTCGAAAGTATATATTTCACGGCAGGTTTTTGCGCATAATATGGCAGTATAACCCATCCCGGTGCATGTATCGAGTATCTTGCCATGTGGTTGTAAGGAGGTTATTTTATTTTCAGAATCTATTTTTGGTGAAGCCACTCTATGCATTGGTACGGAGCTTATGGCAGTTGTAGGCCAGTCAGGTGTGGCTAATAATTTGTAATGTTTCTTTGTTTTTTCATCAAAAAAGGCTATAGGATGAATGCCTTCGGAGTTTACAAGATAGCAAAGATCGTCTTTGAATTTCCCTGATAAGCTGAAAGAATAGTTCTCAAGGTTTATTTTGTTATCATTACGGATAGCGTTTACTGAGCGGAGTCCGTAATCGACAGTAAACATTGATGGTGTTTGGTCAGGCAAGTTCTTTAGTAACAAAATGTCTTTTTTAGTCAGTAACATAGAAGTTATTATATGGTAATTTCTTCTATTTTCTATAAAAATCTGGGGCGTTGACTTAAAAAGCCAAAATGCTATTATACCCAGTGTAGGACCGGGTCCTACACTGGGTATAAATAAACTTGGGAGGATTGTATGGGAAAAGAAAAGAGACAAATAATTAAAGGGGAGTATCATCATGTTTTCAATAAAACAATAGCCGGCTTTAAAGTTTTTAACAATGAATTTGATTATAAAAGAATGATAGAAATAATTGATTTTTATCGAATAAAACAAAAGTACAGTTTTTCGACTTATAACGACAGGGGGCATAAGGATGAGACCTATAAAAATAGTTCCCAAAAAGATAAACAAGTTGAAGTTTATGCATATTGTATTATGCCTACTCATTTTCATTTTTTGTTAAAGGAAATAATAAAAAATGGCATTTCGGAATTTATGGGTAAGATCCAAAAAAGTTATGCAACTTATTTTAATAATAAATACAAAAGAAAAGGTCCGTTATGGCAGGGTAGGTATAAAAATGTTAAAGTCTCTACGGATGAACAGTTGTATTATTTAACTCAATACATACATTTGAATCCGGTAAAAGCGACTTTAGTAAAAGATCCATTTGATTGGGTGATGTCTTCTTGCCGAGATTTTTTGGTAGAGAAAAAAGATGTTCAAATAATAGATTCTTTTAATAAAGTTTTAGATATATCTTCAAAAGAATATAAGAAAGAGATAAAATCTTTTAAAGACAGTCTTGTTTTAAACACCATTCTTCTTGATTGAACCCTGTGTAGGACCCGGTCCTCAACAGGGTTTAGGGCGTTGACTTAAAAGGTTGGTTTAGTTATAATGAAATCTCTTTTAATTTTAGTGTTTTTTGTATTTTTAAGGCTGGAAATCGGATAAAAATACGGGCCTGTATTATATGAAAGCACGGAATATTCTTATAAAAGGAGGGATTTTATGAGGCCCGATCTTACCAAAAAACATACTTTTTTAATATGTGGACATGCCCAGTCAGGAAAGACCTCTCTTACCGCGGCCATTCTTCACAAATGTGGGATAACGACCAGGTTAGGCAAGGTAGATGACGGTACTTCTATAAGTGATAGTGAGGATATAGAAAAAGAAAGAAAAAGTTCAGTAAGTATGTCTTTTTTGCATGCCGGGTATAAAGGTGTTTTCCTTCAATTTGTTGATGTCCCTGGATATTTGGATTTTGCCGGTGAGTTGACGGCAGCTATTAGGGCGGTAGATTTTGCGGTTATCGTTGTTGATGGCGCTAGCGGAGTGGAAGTCGGTACGGAACGGGCATGGGACTTATTAAAAAAAGAAGATATCCCCTGTATGTTTTTTATCAATAAGTTAGATAAAGAAAACTCGGATTTTGACAAAACAGCAGTAGATATACGTGAAACTTTCAGTAAACAAGCTATACCGTTTATGAGTTATTTAAACGGCGATGTTAAAAGCGCATTGGAAGATAAAGAAAGCGAATTGTATACCAATATTATTGAGACTATAGCTGAAAGTGATGATGCTTTAACCGAAGAGTATTTAGAAACAGGAGATATAAAAGATCAGGAATTTGTACCTGCATTGGATCATGCGGTTGTTGAAAGAAAAATATTTCCTATAGTGGGCGGGGTGGCTACGGATGAAAAAGGAGCTGAACTGTTTTTGAATGTATTATCGGAGCTTATGCCGCCTGAATCGGATGTACATCCTATGAAGGCAATTAAAGATGGACAGGAAGTGTCTTTGCCGTTATCTGTAGATGCTCCGGTTGTTGCGCAGGTTGTGAAAACTATCATTGATCCGTTTGTAGGTAAAATAACTATTTTTCGTGTATTTTCCGGGAAAATAGAGACAAATAAAGAAATATATAATGCTACGCAGAACACAAAAGAAAAAATCGGGCAGGTAGGGATATTACAAGCTAAGAAGCTTATACCGCAGGACGCCATAGCTGCCGGTGAGATAGGTGCTGTTACTAAGATGAAAGACGCACAAACCGGAGATGTTTTTTGTGAAAAAACAAACGAAGTTGAGTTGCCGCCTTTAGTCTTTCCCTTGCCGGTGTATAGTGCATCTGTTAAGCCGAAAACCAGAAAAGATGAGGATAAAATCTCAGAAGTCTTGGCGAGATTAATGCAGGAAGATAAAACATGTAAGATTTCACGGGATTCACAGACCAAAGAACTTATAGTTTCCGGGATGGGTGAATTACATTTACAGGTTATATTAGAGCAGATGATGAAAAAATATGGTGCAGATGTTGAATTGGGAACACCAAGTGTGCCGTATAAAGAAACGATAACAAAACAGGTTAAGGTCCAATATAAACATAAAAAACAATCAGGCGGACATGGTCAATATGCCGATGTTTGGCTAGAAATTGAACCGTTGGAAAGAGGCGGAGAATTTAAATTTGTTAATAAAGTTGTAGGCGGGGCTATACCGCGTAATTTTATTCCATCAGTTGAGAAAGGTGTTCGTAAAGCTATGGAAGCAGGCTATTTGGCCGGCCAACAGGTGACAGATGTACAGGTAACTTTATTTGATGGGTCGTATCATACAGTAGACTCTTCTGACATGGCTTTTCAGATTGCAGGGGCACAAGCTTTTAAGAAAGCTATGAGTGAAGCAAGCCCAACGTTGTTAGAGCCGGTCATGGATGTTGAAGTTACCGCGCCGAAAGATTTTATGGGACAGATAACAGGTGATATAAGTATTAAACGCGGACGAGTGCAGGGGATAGAGGCTAAGGGTAAGAACGAAGTAGTCAAAGCTAAAATACCGTTAGGTGAGATGTTTAAGTATGCGTCAGATCTTAAATCGGCTACCGGCGGGCGCGGATCGTATGTTATGAGCTTTTCTCATTATGATGTTGTGCCACAGCGTATAGCACAGGGTATAATAGAAAAAGCAGTGAGAGAAAATGAAAATTAAACGAGGAGCAAAATGTTAAAGATAAGAAGAGCGTTAATTAGTGTTTGGGATAAAAAAGGTATAATAAACTTTGCCAAAAAATTAGACAGATTTAAAGTAGAGATAGTTTCAACGGGCAAAACGGCAGCCATTTTACGTAAAAATAATATTCCTGTCAAAGATGTCTCTGAGATAACACAATTTCCTGAAATTCTTTCAGGAAGAGTTAAAACACTTCATCCTAAGATTTTTGGCGGGATATTGGCAAATAAAAAGCACCCGTTGCATATGGAAGAAATAAATGAACTTACTATTAAGCCTTTTGATCTAGTTGCCGTTAATCTTTATCCGTTTGGTGCCAAACGAAAGCAAAAATTGAGCCATGACGAAATGATAGAGTATATAGATATAGGTGGCCACAGTCTTTTACGAGCAGCGGCTAAAAATCATAAAAATGTGGCGTGTATATGTAATCCTTCTCAATATGCCGGTTTCTTAAAAGAGTTTGAGTTAAACAAAGGGTTTGTGAGCGAAGAAAAAACGTTAGAGTTAGCGAAAAAAGCGTTTTATTTCGCAAAACAATATGATGCTGATATTTTTTCATATTTTTGTAAAAATAAATCCGAAAGTTATGATCTGTTAAAAGTACAAAACTTAAGATATGGTGAAAACCCGCATCAAAATGCCGAATTGTATAAAAAGATAGACAATGGAGAAGTATCTTATGTTCAGCTACAGGGTAAAGAATTGTCTTATAATAATTTTTTAGATTTAGATGCGGCGTTAAGATGTCTTTTGGAATTTAACGGCCCTGCGGCTGTTGTTGTTAAGCATTCTTCGCCATGCGGAGTAGGTATAGATAAAAATATTTCAAAAGCATTTAAAAAAGCCAATGCCGTAGATGAGTTGTCAGCGTTTGGAGGGATTATCGCTTTGAATAAAAAAGTAGATAAAGAAACGGCAAAATTAATCATTAAAAGTGGATTTAAAGAGTGTATAATCGCTCCGGATTATGCCAAAGAATCATTAAAACTTTTTGCTGAAAAAAAGAATTTACGCGTATTGACGATAGATTTTACTTCTCTTAAACAAAACGACAGGGAGGTTAAAGTAACCTTTTTCGGATGTTTGGTGCAGGATAGAGACAAAATGAAAGCCGATAAAGTTAAATTAAAAATAGTTACAAAAAGAAAACCGACAGAACGTGAATTAAAAGATTTAAGTTTTGCATGGAAAGTAGCTAAACATATCAGGTCTAACGCTATCACTGTAGCTAAGAATGGGGTTTTGTTGGGTATTGGCGGCGGACAGCCATCACGTGTCGGCGCGGCAAAAATCGCGGTGTCTAACGCGGGTATTGCTTCAAAAGGTGCGGTAATGGCTTCTGATGCTTTTTTCCCGAAAGATGATTCTATTAAGGCTGCTCATAAAAAGGGGATACGAGCCATTATTCAGCCGGGCGGATCTATCAAAGATGAAGAGGTAATAAAAGCCTGTGATAAATATAATATAGCTATGGTTTTTACAGGAGTGAGGCATTTTAAGCATTAAATATTAAAAGTTGTTTTTGCCCGAACATGCCAGGACATAGTAATTCTAAAATATGTCATACAAATATAAAGATGCCTTAAAGTTTTTAAATTCTTTTATTAATCACGAAAAGAATTTCAATATACCTTATAAAGATTTTTCTCTTAAAAAAGTTAAAGACTTTTTTAAATTGGCCGGCGTAGACCTTTATGCTAAAAATATAATACACATTGCAGGCACTAAAGGGAAAGGCTCAACAGCCGTTTTTTTGGCGAATATCCTCTCAGCTAGCGGCTATAAAACAGGACTTTATACTTCACCACATCTTTTAGATATCAGAGAGCGTATGCAAGTTTTGAATAAAGGCAAAGCCGTATGTATATCAAGAAAGAAATTTACAGATATTATTTTTGAATTAAAAAAAATAATGAGGGATAAAAAGAAAAAGCCGACATATTTTGAATTCTTAACGGCTATCGCTATGAAATTTTTTGAATTTGAAAAAGTTGATTTTATTGTTTTGGAAACAGGAATGGGCGGGCGGTTGGATGCTACGAATGTCTTTTATCCGGTGTTAGCCATTATTACAAACATAGGATTGGATCATCTTGCTGTGCTTGGGAAGACTTTACCTGAAATAGCGCATGAGAAAGCAGGTATAATAAAACGAAAAATACCTGTTATTTCAGCCAAACAAAAAAGTTCTGTTATTGAAGTTATAAAAAGTAGAACTATCGTTAAAAAATCTTTTTTAATGATAGGCGGTAAAGATTTTAAATTTAATGTAAAACCTGAAAAATACGGTAAAAGTTTAGTTTTAATAAAAATGAGAGATTGTGAGCTTATTATAAAGCTTGGGGATAACGGATTATTCCAGGCGGAGAATGTCTCGCTTGCTGTGTGCGCGCTGGAATATTTAATAAAAGAAAAAAAAATAATTAAAAAACTGGAATATCAAAGAGGGATAGATTCTGCATATATACCCGGACGGTTTAATGTTTTGTCAAAAGATCCTTTGATCATAGTTGATGGAGCGCATAATCCCATGGCTTTTAAGGCTTTAAGTGCTACTATAAAACAATATTTTCCGTTAAAAAAAATTATTTTGATTTTTGCCGCATCGAAAGATAAAGATATATTGGGTATGTTCAATAAAATAAAGCCATATAAGTTGATATTAACGAGGACCGCCAATTCGCGCGCGGCAGAGGTGGAATATATGGCCGATTTGGTTTCTTTTAAAGATCCGGTGGTAGCAAGCTCGGTAAAAGATGCTTTGCCGATAGCGCTAAATATGTATAATAAGGATGCATTGATTCTATTTGCAGGGTCAATGTTTTTAGCAGGTGAAGCATTAAAAGAGATTAACAAATGGCAAAAAAGATAAGGGCATATAACTCATCCGATACTATTGTGGCTATTGCTACGTTTCCGGCGGCGGCAGCGATAAGTGTTATCCGTATTTCGGGCAATAAAGCTTTCGATATCGCAGACAAAGTATTTAAAGCAAAAAATACAAAAAAACTTAAAACAGCTAAAACGTTTACTATGCACTACGGCTGGATAATGGACGGAAGTAAAAAAGCTATAGAGACAGTAGATGAGGTTTTGGTCGCGGTTATGCGTGGACCGAATACCTATACAGGTGAAGATATTGTTGAAATCTCTTCGCATGGTGGGACATTTGTTACGAATAAGATACAAGATGTCTTGTTAAAGAACGGCGCGCGTTTGGCTAACCGCGGTGAATTTACATATAGAGCGTTTATTAACGGCAAAATGGACTTAATTAAAGCCGAAAGTATTTTAAATGTTGTGAATGCTTCAAGTGATGAATATTTATCCGGCGCTATTGAGCAGTTGAAAGGTCACGGGAGTATCAAATTGAAAGAGCTGCGTGAAAAAATAAAAGAGCTATTTGTTTTAACAGAAGCTGAAATCAGTTTTTCGGACAACTTAATAGATCATAAGCCTATGCAGATAGCGGGTAATTTGAAAAATTTAAAAAAAGATTTTTGTCAGTTAATAAAAGAATTACAAACGGGCAAAGCTTTACGGGAAGGTGTGCGATGTGTTTTTTGCGGGAAAGCTAATTCCGGGAAGTCGACTTTGTTTAATAGATTATTACGTGAAGAACGGGTTATTGTCAGCCCTGTCCCTGGCACGACCCGTGATATTGTTGAAGAAATAGTCATGATCAAGGATATGGCGGTACATTTTTATGATACGGCAGGGTTAATCGAACCGAAAGATATTATAACAAAAAAAGCAGTTGGTAAATCATTGGAACTTTTTAAGACGGCAGATCTTGTGCTGCTTGTTTTGGATGGATCGAAAAAGATAGATGCACGGGACAAACAGTTATTTGAAAAAATAGTAAATAAGAAAATCATAGCTATAATAAACAAATCCGATTTAAAGAGTAAGATAAACATGGATGAAGTGAAAAAAATAACCAAAAACGTTGTATCTGTCAGCGCGTTAAAAGATAAAAAAATAGAGGTTTTAGAAAATATTATATATAGGGTAATTTCGAGGAATGATATTTCTCGAGAAAACGCATTATTTTTATCAGCCTATCAATCGGAACTTATCGTGAAGTGTGAAGAAAAAATAGAAGATGCGCTGAAAAAAGCCGAAGAAGGATATTCTTTGGATTTTATTAATGAAATTTTACTTAATATTTTAAGAGACATGGAGATATTAACTGGTGAAATTTTTTGTGAAGACATGTTGACTGATATTTTTTCTAAGTTTTGTGTAGGGAAATAACTCAATAAATTTTACTTTTATCAAAGGAGCGAGGATGGACAAAAATAAAATAATCGAAGGTGTGAAAAAAATACTGGAAGGTATAGGTACAGATTTAAGAGCTAAAGATATGGTTGATACTCCCAGGCGTGTCGCCCAGATGTATGAAGAAATACTAAGCGGTGAACACAAAGACGGAGCAGATGAAATATCTGTTATTCTTGAACAGGAACATGATGAAATAATCCTTATACGTGATATACCGGTTCAGTCGTTATGTGAACATCACATGGTGCCTTTTATAGGGCGAGCGCATGTAGCATATATACCGGATAAAAAAATAACAGGTTTAAGCAAAATAGCCCGGGTGGTAGATGTTTTTTCCAAACGTTTACAAATACAGGAACGTTTGACAACACAAATTGCTGATGCGATAGTGTCTAAATTGAGCCCTAAAGCTGTTATGGTGATTATTGAGGCTGAACATTTGTGTATGACTATGCGCGGTGTCAAAAAACCCGGAGCAAAGACTGTTACGTCGGTTGTACGTGGTATTTTCAGAAGTGATTCTAAAGCGAGACAGGAAGCATTGAGTTTGATAAATTTGAAAAGCTGCTAGTTAACCTGTTTTTGTGATTTTTAAGCTAACCTTGAAAGTTGCAGGGTGTCTGTTATAATTTACGCATGGAAAAAAATAAAATAGTTCTGGATACAAGTATCTTTGTTAATCCTGATTCGCGTAAGTTTTTTGGCAAGACACCGTATGAGGCGTTTAAGTTTCTTTTAGATAATATAAAAAACAAGAAAAATATAAGTTGTTTTATGGCTCCATCGGTGTTTGATGAGCTGATGAAGTTTATCCA
>JAQVMQ010000008.1 GCA_028703535.1 Candidatus Omnitrophota bacterium
GACTCTTCGCTACTGCTGATGAAACAGAAACGGAAGGCCCTTCTTCCTATCTCTGGCATCCATGCCGTCTTGAACGGATCGTCGTTCTCATAACGCATAGGCTCAAGCCCAAGCAGCTCTATTCTTGAACTGTCCATAGGCACACAGACAAGCCCGCGGCCTTGAGTTATCATGAAATTTATTATCTCAGGAGTAGCAAACTGTGCGGCAACGACTATATCACCCTCATTTTCACGATCTTCGTCATCAACGACAATAACCGGCCGGCCAGCCTCGATCTCGCTTAAAATGTGCTTAATTGGAGTAATCATAATAATCCTAATATAAAGTAAAATAACTTACCCCATAACAAAGGGCTTGTCAAGATATATTAGCCATTGGATAGTGTCAAGATTCATTCGCAAATTCTAAATAAGCGTTTTCCTCTTTTGTTATTGGCATATCCTAAAAAATTCTATTTATAACGCGCCCTCCTATATTCGTGCGGCTATTGCAACAACCTGAATCTGCCTGAACACCTTTTTATCACAGCTTAAAACTATTCCGACCAATTCCATCCCCGGGTTGGAATTGGTCGCTTATTGTAGCACCCAATATATTATTTATTTCAAAAATACGCTTTCAAATTAGCTTTTCAAGTGAAGAGTAATCCATATCACGAAAGTTTAAACTCAAGAAATTCTTTTAAGATAGGGTCAGGCCCTGCTATTCTGCACCCACTTTTTTAATTCCACGCTCGCTTCTGAAAGACATATAAAAGGGCGCTGTCCCCTTTATACTACATGGTGAAAAGTTAACATCTTGACTTAGTAATAACAGATTTTATTAGCCGCTGGTCTTTAGCCATTAGATAATTTGTTTTTAAGTAAAAAAACAAATTACTCCTAATTAATCAAATGCATCGACGTTTTATTTCTCAAAAAAAAAGGACCGGATATTTCCGGCCCTTTACTACTATTTTCCCATTTTATCCAATTAGCCTAAGGTTAACTCAAAACTAAAGACTATCACCTAACGACTACCCGCCACACCATTATTTTATTTAGGCGGGTCCGCCTTTGGCAGAAAGATTAATTAGATTCTTTAACTATTTGACCTGAAAATCTGCTGTCAGAAATCTCAAGTCTCGAATCCGGCCAATTAATCTCTATATCGTAAGTATTATCCTCAAATTTACATTGATTTATCGATACTGTAACGTTGCTCCCTGAACCCGGATCAGGAACAGCAATTGCCGAGCTTGACTTACGAAATAAGATACCATCAAAGACAACGGTTATAACGCTCGGACCAGCATCAATATTAAACAATGCAGACCCGTCGCCATCAATATATGTTCTGTTGTTTGTAACATCACGGGCCGGTATATCAGAAGTATTAATAAGGTCAAATGCTCCGTAACCACCCTTAATCGTTAAAGTTTTGTTGTCTATATCTAAAGCATTTTCTTTAAAAACGCCATCTTCAAAACCTATACCTGTTACTGTATTCCCCACACAAAGAAGTATATCTTCGGAGTTGATCAAAACATTTCCGGCACTGTCGGTATTGGCTTCTGAAAGAGCATCTTTTAAAGTAAAATAATCTTTTATGAAATTATTACTTTTATCCAAACGTCTTACAACAACCATATTAGGTATATCTTGTAATTTTGACTTTATTTCGGTAGGTGATGGTTTATCTTCCATATCCTCCTGCTCCCATTCAGTCTTTGAGCTGACATAAAAACTCAACATATCAAAATCAACAGTAACCGAACTGTCGACTCTGTTCTTAAACGTTACGTCAACATTTTTAGCAAGAAGTGTCTTTGTCGCCTCAATACACTCAGCAGATGCATTCATTTCGCAAAACATAAGATTAAAATTACCACTATCAGATACCAAATAAAACTTCCGTTCAGGATTACCGTCAGCATCATTCAACAACAAAGTCTGATTTGAATCTTCAACAGACATTGAATACGAATTACTGACCTCATCAGATATAAACCTTGTAGCATAAGCAAGATCTGTCTGCTGTATACCTGCAATATCCGTCTTTTTGAATACCTGATTGTTCTTATTGATTACCGCAAAAAATGCACTAAATACTACACCTAACAATACCGACGCAATCAAAACCTCTAATAATGTTATCGCTTTTTTTATAGAAAACATATGTTACCTCCTTGAAATACTAAAAAATATCTATCATATATCCATTTGATATTTTACCGTAATAACACCAAAATAAAAGAACTGTTAAAATATATCTTATTCAATCCGCTTCAGATCATAATAAGTAATTATCCCTGAATCAAAGTCAACCGTCAATTGAACATCATCGGTCTCTGCTATACCGGTCTTTGCGACAATAACAACGTTAAAAATATCCATATCAGCAGGGTCACCGGAAATTGTTGCCGTCGTTTCAATATCTTCGTCCGGCCCAAAAAAACAAGTCGTGGTATAACTATAATCACGGTCCATCGCATACAACTCATCAATTGACCCTCTAACAAAGGTAAGCATAGAATGTGCCGCATTTTTTAGTTCAATAAAATCTATGCGGTTTTTTATCAATCTATATCTGTTATAGGTCAACCGCAACGTAGTAGCCGCGTATATTGCCGCCACTAAAGAAAGTCCGATAATAATAATCAAAACTATAGATTTTTTCATTCTTCAATTTTACTTGCTATAAGCGTCCTTGTTTCAGACTCCTTAAGATAGGGTTCTGTCCATGTAAAATCAACTTCAATATCTTTATAATTAAATCCGGCATTTATAGACGGCATGGTCGGCGACAAACTAGACCACAAAAGATACGGCACTCCGGCCGCCGTGTCCGGGACTGTCTCAACCGTAACGGTTATAGAACGGGAAGCATCAAAACTAACCACTCCTGTGGAATTATCATAAAAAGCGGAATCGTCAGGAAAAAGCGGATCACCCGATACTATTTCAGCATCCGTCACCACGCTGGCATAGTCCATATCAAATACCGCATGTTCCAAAATACCGTCAGACTCAGATACAGCCTGCAATCGCCGCAAACCTCTGGCTAATATGGCCTGCGAAAAAACAGTCACTGTCATTAATGAAACAAGGACACTGGATATTATCACAGTAGCCACAAGGACTTCAATTAATGTTACTGATTGCTTTATTTTATACATATAACCCCACCATATAAGTATATAATCTTATTAGTTAAAAAGCAAATTATATTAGTCATTCTCATGCCCGTAGATTATTTACCGGAGATTTGAATGAGATTTCTGACAGGGAGATTATTTTTAAGATACAAAAAACTCGTTATTTCCATTAATAGAAATTGATTGTTCGCCAAGGGCAACACTGCTGAAACAAGAAAATGTAAAAAAAGAATATTATTTATTGATTATATAATAAACAATCATAAAGCAACTATGCTTGTTTGGGATAAACAATAATATGGTCGATAACCGAACTAAAACTTTGATTGACTAAACGCTTAACGTTTGGTCCACTGGAAGCTCTTTCGTGCGCCTTTATGTCCGAACTTCTTCCGTTCTCTTACACGGGGATCGCGGGTAAGAAGATCTTCTTTACGTAAAACAGGCCTTAATGCAGGATCCATCTCAACAAGACAACGCGATATACCAAGACAAACCGCACCGGCTTGACCCGAATTACCACCGCCGCTTACATTGATCGTAACATCAAATTTCTGATCTTGTTGTTCAAGAACGTTAAAAGGCTTTATTATCTGCATCTGTTGGTCAATAGTGCAAAAATATTTATCATAATCTCTGCCGTTAACAGTTATTTTACCTTTTCCGTTAGGTTTGACCCTAACTCTTGCTATAGCTTCTTTTCTTCTGCCTGTCGCAATATAAACACTTTTTAACGATTGATTTGACATAATTTTAAACTTCCTTTACCGTTGGATTTTGAGCGATATGGTCATGCTGCTCACCGGCATATATTTTTAAACTTTTTTTCATTTGTTTGCCCAGCCAATTCTTAGGCAACATACCACTTACAGATTCATATAATACTTTTGTAGGGTTCTTCTCTCTTAATTCTTTATAAGTGATCTCTCGACGCCCGCCGGGATAACCTGTATATTTATCATATATCTTTTGGTTAACCTTACGGCCTGTAAGACGCACTCTGTCCGCATTGATAACAATAACTTTGTCACCTACCAATGCGTTTGGCGTATATGTGGGTTTATCCTTACCCTGCAGTATCTTAGCAATACGCGTGGATAAACGACCTAATACTTTGTCTTTTGCATCAATCAACACCCATTCACGAGCTTCATTATTAAAAAATTTAGTAGTTTTCATAGACATCTTTTATAACATAAGTTTAAAAATTGTCAATATTAATATTTTCTATATTTATCCTGTTCTCATAAAAAGCCTTACCGACTATTACACCCCAAAGAGCCGGCATAGCCTCTTTAATATTGTATAAGTCCTCTGTAGACGACACACCCCCTGAAAGTACAAAATTCATATCTGTTTGAGCCATAAGAGCTTGTGCCTCTTTAATGTTCGGGCCTGCTAATGTGCCGTCCCGCGAGATATCAGTATAGACAACCCATTTTATACCCTTACCTTCTAGTTTTTTCAAAATATCCAAACTGCCGGTAGCAGTGTTCTTCCGCCATCCGTCAACAGCCAGGTGAGAATTAAAAACATCAAGGCTAATGACTATTTTTTCCGCGCCTACACGTGATATAGCCGCATCAAGAAAGGTCTCGTCAGTGATCATTGTCCCTAACGCAAGCCTGTCTATACCATATCCTAATAATTCTTCCATCTCAGATATGGTTCTTATCCCTCCGCCAAACTCAACCTTAAGGCCGGTTTCTTCTACTATACGCTTTACGATCTGACGATTATCGGACTTACCAAAAGCCGCAGATAGATCAACTATATGTATATATTTTGCTCCGTATTTTTCCCAATCTAAAGCTGTTTTAACCGGATCATCACTATACACCGTCATATCTTCCTGCCGGCCTTTAAATAAACGAACTACTTTACCGTCATATAAGTCTATTGCAGGTACTATCTTCATGAAAAATATCCCTTATTTACAATATTGAACAAAATTCTCTATAATCTTCAAACCGGCTGACTGACTCTTTTCAGGATGAAATTGTACTGCCCAGATATTATCTTTATACATAGCCGAAACATATTCTTTACCATAATCCGTAACAGCAAGAACAGCTTTTTTTTCGGGTACACAATAGTAAGAATGAGCAAAATAAAAAAAATTATTATCTTTTGTTCCGCTAAACAATCTGTATTTTTTCTCACGTCTGTTGCCGGGAAACCTTACTTTTCTCCAGCCCATATGAGGTATAACAATCTCCCCTTTGAATTTTTTTACTTTACCTTTTATGACACCCAATCCTTTCAGTCCGGGTGCTTCCTCACTTTCTTCCAATAAAAGCTGCATACCGACACAAATCCCTAAAATCGGGACACCACGTTTTATCATCTCTTTTATCACAGAAACAAGCTCGCGCTTTCTCAATTGTCTGACACATTCTCCGAAATGCCCCACACCCGGAAAAATCAATTTATCGGCTTTTCTTATAATTTCTTTCGATTCAGTTATAACAGCGTTTATACCCGCCTTGATTAAAACGTTCTTAACACTGCCCAAATTACCCATACCGTAATCTACTATTACAACTTTCATTTATATCGTCTTTAATCTATAATCCCTTTAGTTGAAGGAACACCTAAACGTCTCGGTTCTATCAATATGCTTTGTGCTAATGCCTTAGCAAACCCCTTAAACAAACACTCAAGTATATGATGTAGATCGCCTTGCCCGGATTTAATAACACATACCATACTAATACCCGCGTGCTGAAGAAAGCTTTCGAGAAAGTCCTCCGCCTGCTTATATGTAAAACTGGAATCATCAAAAGTCCCTGTTTCCAATACATTATTCACCTCGGCAAATCCATTATCAGTAATTTTTAAACAGAACGAAGGGCGTCCGCTAATATCTATTGCCGTTTCAACCGCGACTTTATCCATAACCATAGTGAAACACCCATAGCGGTTAATGCCCGTCTTCTCGCCTAACGCCGATTTGAGGGCTTTTCCCAACGCAATCGCAGTATCCTCAATTATATGATGCTGAAGGTCACCTCCGGCCTTTATCTCAAGGTCAAATAAACCATGGAACGCGAATAAAGTAAGCAAATGATTTAACGGCTCTGCCCCTACATTGATATCGGTTTTTCCTGAACCATCGATGTTGATACTCCCTGTTATATCCACTTCATTTGTTTTACGTTCTATCCGGGCTTTTCGCATATTAAATTCTCCTTTTATTGGCAGCCTTATCTTTTTATACTTATTAGGTCTCTAAACGTTTTTTTATACTCTGATAATGTTTCACCATACCTTCAAGAGAAGAGATAGCTTCAACAACAGGAGCTTCTTCCTGTAAAGCCTTTTTAGTATACTGCATAATATGCATTTCTTTCATAAATTCACGAGTAGATAACGCCGAGAAAAATCTGGATGTACCGCCCGTAGGTAAAATATGGCTCGGTCCCGCGGTATAATCGCCTAACCCGACAGGTGTATATTCACCCAAGAAAACAGCACCGGCATTTGTTATTTTCTTTAATAAAGGCAGCGGTTTTTTCGTCAATATCTCAAGATGTTCAGGCGCTATCCGATTAACGACATCACAGCCTTCCTCAAGATTTTTAACACGTAAAGCGAATCCATTAAATCGTTTGTCTCTAAGTTCACGTATGATCTTACGTGAATTAGTAATAACTATACCTACACCATTATGATGCTCCATCTGAGCTTCAAGATCAGCACATATATAATCAATATTTGTTTCTTTAGATGCCAATATAACTACTTCGGACGGGCCGGCAAGCATATCAATATCGACCTCACCGAAAAGCTGTCGTTTACTTTCAGTAACATATTCGTTACCCGGGCCTACAATTTTATCAACCTTTTTTATTGTCTTAGTACCACAAGCAAGTGCGGCTATTGCCTGCGCACCGCCTATTTTATATATTTCTTTTATTTTCAATAAAGACGCAATAGCCAAAACAAAAGGATTAACATTCTTATTTTTGTCAGGCGGTGAAACCAAAACGATATCTTTTACACCGGCAGCCAAGGCAGGTATAACACCCATATAAACCGAAGAAACTAACGGTGCCGTTCCGGCAGGGACATATACTCCGACACGATCTAAAGGCACATACCTATTAATGATTATCTTACCGTTTTTTTCTTTAAAACGCTGCGCTTTGGGCATCTGCCATTTATAAAATTTCGTTACGTTGTCTATTGCTACTCTAAAAGCACTTATAAGCTCAGAGTTCAATACATTAAACGCCGCGCTTATCTCGGTTTCACTGACTTTAAGCTCTTTAGGCAGTAATTTTACTCCGTCAAATTTTTTCGTAAACTTTACGACAGCCTCATCGCCCAAACGGCGTACTTCATCTATAATTACGCCTACCCGCTCACTGACATTATCTTTTTTAACACGGTTCTTAAGAATAAGCTTTTCAAGATTTTCAACATTTCTGGCAACACGCATCTTAGCTTTCTCCTTTCAAGAAATCAATAATACATCCTTTGACCTTTTCTTTTAAGCCTTTACATTCTCCAATAACAACACCTTGAGCCGTGTTAAGATTGCCCCCGCCTTTTAAAGGTAATTTATCCTTAAAATATCCCATTAACGACTTAGCATTAAGGTCTTTATTGGCAAGATCGCTTGACACACCAAACAAAAATATATTGCGCCCTTGAAACGATGAGTTTAGGAAAATTATATAGTTACCCTTCTTTCGTCTGATAATATCGTTAAAATACAATAGAGCCGGATAATCTTTATCCTGAAAATTCGCAAAGATAAAATCCAAATCATCTATTTTCTCACCATCAGACAATACAGTCTCGGAATATAATTCTAACTCCTTACTTTCAAAAGATTTAATACGTTCATTAACGGTGATAAGCTCACTTTGAAGCCTGACAACAGAGTCGATTACGCTGACTTCGGGAACTTTAAGCATGCCTGAAATTTTCGATATTTTATTTCTTAGCCCTAAGAAATAGTTATACGCTTCCCTGCCTACAACCGCTTCTATACGGCGCACACCACTGCTTATCGACGATTCACGCAATAACACAAAAAATCCTATCTGCGAAGTTTTTTCAACATGTGTACCTCCGCAAAGTTCTTTACTGTAATCATCTATATTAACTAAACGAACTTTTTGAGAATATTTATCTTTAAAAAAAGCCAACGCGCCTTTCTGCTTAGCCTCATCTAAGGACATTTCGTTAACACATACTGCGCCGTCATTCATTACCAGCTCATTAACTTTTTTTTCTATAGCCGACAATTCAGACTCTGCAAGGCCTTTAAAATGTGTAAAATCAAAACGCAACTTGTCTTCATCTAAAAAAGAGCCCTGCTGTGACACATGGTCACCCAAGACTTTACGTAATACCGACTGAAGCAGATGCGTTGCAGTATGCGCACGCGCTAAAGCCTGTCTTCGATGTATATCTATCCTGGCCATAACTTTACCTTTAGCCAAAGTGCCTTCTAATAGCCTTCCGTGATGTAATATGACATCACCTGATCGTGTAACGTTCTCAACCGAAAATTTTCCTTTATCAGAGAAAATAATACCTTTATCACTTAACTGACCGCCTGATTCAGAATAAAACGGTGTCTTATCCAAAACCAAGATCGCTTCCTTGTCGTTATTAATTTCGCCGGATTCTATACCGTTTAAAACTATATGTATAACATTCGCCTTAATATCATGATCGGAATAGCCTACAAAGTCACTTTTAATATCAATATTTATATCTCTTTGCGAAAAAATATTATCTTCAAACATACTTTTTTTGCGCGATTGGGCCTGCTGATCTTTAAGTATGTTTTTCGCGCCGCTAATGTCGACTTTAACGCCAAGCTCGTCAGCTACAAGCTTTGCCGTGTCAAATGAAAGTCCATAAGTGTCATACAAGACAAAGATATCCTGCGCGGATATCTGTTTATCTGCGGCACGGCTTGCTTCTTTGGCTATAGCCGTAAGCTTCTTTTTACCTTCCTTATATGTAGTGAAATACGACTCTTCCTCTGACTTTATCACTTTTGAAATAACCTCATTTTTTATTTTTATCTCCGGATAAACATCACTCATAGTCTCAATAAAAAAATTCGGCAAAGTGTATAAAAATGGTTTCTGACGTCCTAAAATAACCGCAAAAGATAAAGCACGCCGTATAATTTTACGAATAACATAGCCCCGTCCTTCATTTGAAGGATAAACCCCGTCAGATATAGAAAACATCGCAGCCCGCGCGTGGTCGACTATAGCATTCACATACGAGCGGTTATCTTCACCGTTGATAGAAAATAATTTCTTAACCGCAGCAACAGCCGGCGCAAAAATATCTATATCAAAATTAGACTCTTTACCCTGCAAGACAGACGCCATACGTTCCAGCCCCATACCCGTATCAATATTTTTTTGGGGTAATTCGTTTAACTTGGCCTCATCCACACGGTTATATTGGATAAAAACCAAATTCCAAATTTCGACAAACCTGCCGCAATCACAATCAGGATTGCAATTTTTATTACCGCATCCTACATTATCACCTCTGTCAAAAAATATCTCAGAACACGGGCCACACGGACCGTTAGGACCGTCTTTAGGGGCGTTAGCCGGCCAAAAATTACTTTTATCGCCCAACCTGACAGTCCTTTCTATCGGGACACCTACCGTCTCTGTCCAAATGGAATAGGCTTCTTCATCTTCCTTATATACCGAAACCCAGAGCTTTGTTTCATTGATATTAAGTTCTTTTGTCAAAAACTCCCACGCATACAATATAGCTTCTCTCTTAAAATAATCACCAAACGAAAAATTGCCCAGCATCTCAAAAAAAGTATGGTGGAATAATGTTTTACCTACTTCTTCTATATCTCCGGTACGCAGACATTTCTGACATGACGTAGCTGTCTTTATATCATCTTTCTCACCAAAATAATAAGGCTTAAACTGGTTCATCCCGGCCGAAGTAAAAAGCACAGACTCATCATCCGGCACAAGGGTATCGGACGCGATATATTTATGTCCTTTATTTATGAAAAAATCCAAATATTTTTTACGTAACTCCGATGTCTTCATCAATATCTACTCCCATACTTGATAATTGCTTGTATATATCCACCAAATAAAACCCTTTACGCTTTAAATGCAAAACTAATTTAAAAACTGCGCGTTTATTCTTATCTGCATACAATCTGCTTTCTATTATCTCTGACAGTTTTATGTCAAACTCAGACTTGTCAACCAGGGTACAGGTTATAATTTTTTTGGACACACCCAATTGTTTAAGTTTCTCATAAACACGAATTTGCCCAAAACCTCTGGATATATAATCTGAAAGAAATAATTGCGCAAATTTTTTATCATCAATATAACCTTGTTTCCTTAAAATTCTCATTACCTGCTGTACAATCTTTACAGGAAATTTTTTATTTGTCAGCCGTTCTTTTATCTCACGTTCACTCCTGGCTCTATATCTTAACAAAGTAAGTGAATACCGCAAAGCGCTTAACTCTACATCTTTCTTCAAAATAAGACCCAACTTTATTCTTTAACTACAAAGTAACCGCGTATAGTTTTGACCAGACAATTACTTTTGACTTTTTTTACAACTTTATCAAAATCATCTTTGCTCTCCACAGATTCACCTTCGATTTTTAAGATCACATCACCAACGATCAAGCCTGCCTTATCAGCGGGTGACCCTGGCTCAATATAAGTTATAATCAATCCTTTTTGTTCTTTTATCCCAAAACGCTGTTTTAGTATTTCATTTATAGGTTCAACTTCCATACCTCTAAAATCTGTAGAACTTTCATTCTCTTTAACGCTCTCGTCTTCCGGACGTTTGCCTATCTTGATCTTCAAAGTCTTTTCTTTACCTTCACGTTGTATAAGAAGCTGCGAGCTATCGCCAATATCTGCAACTGAAACTAACCTTATCAGATCTTTAGTTGTAACAATTTTCTTCCCATTAAACGACAATATAAGATCCCCTTCTTTTATCCCCACATCTTCGGCAGGTGAATCTTTATATATCTTAACTACAATAACACCTTCCCTTTCTTTTATCCCAAAATAACTCCGCAAATCATCATTAAGATCCTGGATGCTCACACCCAGCCAGCCATAAAGAATCTTTTCGCCTTTGATAAGTTTATCAATAATACGACCAGCTTTATTACTGGGTATAGCAAACCCTAACCCCTGAAAACCACCTGATGTAGAGATTATAGCCGTATTTATCCCAATAACCTCACCGGTAAGATTAACCAACGGCCCGCCGCTGTTCCCGGGATTTATCGCAGCATCCGTTTGTATAAGATCATCGTAACTACGCTCACGTTTGCCTAACGCAGGAACAAATCTTTTAAGACCACTTACCACGCCTACTGTTACCGTGGGTTCGGAATTTTCTATGGCAAACCCGAAAGGATTACCTATCGCGACTACCCACTCACCTATACTAAGATTATCCGAATCGCCCAGGACAGCTACAGGTAAATCATCGGCATTGATTTTTATTACCGCCAAATCACTTACGGCATCCGTACCTTTTATTTCAGCGTCATATTCACGGCCATCTGGCAGCTTGACCTTAACTTCACTCGCGTCGGATACAACATGCTCATTTGTAAGTATATATCCTTCTTTATCAATAATCACGCCACTGCCTATGCCGCGTCTGCTATATTCACGTTCAGGCAAATCACCAAAAAACTCACCGAAAAATTGGCTAAAAATATCATCATCAAAATTATCAGAAAACGGCGAACCGTTGAAACTGAAAGTACGACTGCCTTTTGTTTTAACAACACTATTGATAGAAACCACAGCAGGCCCGACATCCGCAGCTACTTTAACTGTTGCTTTTTGTAAAGTTTCATATGAATAGACATTACTTGAAAACCCTGAAAATATTAAAATTAAAAAAGCTAAAAATGTTTTCTTCATATCTCACCTCATTTAAAATGTTTAATATTTCGTTTTACCTCGATTTTGAACAAGTCTATCACCGTGATCACCAAACTCCGGGCGTTTTCATCTTATTCTCTTTTAAAAAACAACTCCCAAGCTGTCGGAATAAATATCATAAAACAATACTAACGCTTATCTTAGCTGACTTCCGGATAAATATTCGCTTTAACTTCTGTCTCTATCTCCTGATAGAGTTTATCATCTTCTTTAAGTAATTTACGTAATTGTTCTTTCCCCTGCGCAAGATTTTTACCTTTATAAGAAAACCAGCTGCCGGCTTTCTTTATTACTTCAGAATCAATTGCCGCGTCTATTAAAGCACCTGTCTTTGATACACCCTCATTATACATTATTTCAAATATCGCTTCTTTAAACGGCGGCGCAACTTTGTTTTTAACTATCTTGGCTTTGACTCTATTGCCTACAATACCATCATCGGAAGTTATACTGGCAATTTTGCGTAAATCTATCCTGACCGACGAATAAAATTTTAAAGCACGCCCGCCCGGCGTAACTTCAGGATTACCAAACATTATACCTACTTTTTCTCTTATCTGATTAATAAATACAACACATGTTTTTGATTTACTTATCGCGGAAGTAAGTTTACGCATGGCCTGGCTCATAAGTCTTGCCTGTAAAGCAACATGTGTATCACCCATATTCCCCTCGATCTCGGCTTTAGGCACAAGCGCTGCCACAGAATCAACAACTATCATGTCAATAGCATTCGACCTTACCAAAGATTCCACTATCTCTAAAGCCTGTTCACCTGTATCAGGCTGAGAGACAAGCAGATCTTCCAAGTTTACGCCTATCGTTTTGGCATATGTAGGATCAAACGCATGTTCAGCGTCAATAAACGCCGCTATCCCGCTATTTTTTTGAGCCTGCGCAATAACACTTAAAGTCAACGTAGTTTTACCTGAAGATTCCGGCCCAAAGATCTCTATCACTCTACCGCCGGGTAAACCGCCCACTCCAAGTGCTTTATCTAAGGATATTATACCTGTAGATAAAGCCGTAACGTTAAGCTTAATGTCTTCGCCAAGACGCATAATCGCGCCTTTACCAAATTGTTTTTCTATCTGAGCTAACGCCAAGTCCAACGCTTTTTTCTTGTTATCACTCTCTATCTTCCCCTTACCCATAAAACCTCCTTAAGTTATAAAGTACTTAAATCAACCGTCTATCCGCATAAATGAAAAGATGTACCCGGATATAGCCTTTATTAAACATTTTATATACTGGTTAAAAGTATAGAGTATAAATTTCCATACCTAAAATATACACATAAAAATATCTACAATAAGATTGATTATACTCTGCCGGATATATACTGTCAAATTCGTTTTATGCAGTAAATATAAGAATAATTAGCATAAATTAAAACGAGCTCTCTTCCTTCTTTAACAATTTTATTATATTGTCTTTATGACGCATAAAAACGAATATGAATATAGTAAAAGCGAACAGCTTAAATATATTACCTACAGGTAAAAAAAGCGAAGAGATAAAAAAAACAGATATCGCCGACAATGATGCCACCGATACTATTTTAAGAGCATAAAATACACTTACCCAAACACAAACCGCTATTAAGAAACTTAGAAACGATACAGGATAGACTAAACAAAGACCAAAAATAACACCAAGACTGGTAGAAACACCTTTGCCGCCTTTAAAATCCAAAAAAACACTCCAGTTATGCCCGCAGATAACAAGCACCGCACAAAAAGCTAATAAAAATTCACCGGCAGACGGCACAAATAAAGGAACAATAGATATAACCACACCGCCTTTAAGAAAATCTAATAAAAATGTCAAAACGCCCCATCTTTTACCTACAACACGCGTAACGTTAGTTGCCCCTACGTTACAAGATCCCAAAGCTCTTATATCGACACCTTTGACAAAACGTGCAATGATATAACCGAAAGGGATACTGCCAACCAAATAACTGATTATTAATATCGTTAGCTTATTCATTTACAAACCTCACCTTTTTAAAAAAATAATCTATTCCCGATATAACAGTTGTAGCAACTGTTATATAACATACATACTCAAAATAAATAAAACCCGATAGAAACCATATCACCGTCAGCATTTGCAAAAAAGTCGTAGCTTTGCCCAAAAAAGACGGTTTTATCTTTATTTCATATTTAAACAATAAAAACACCGACACAAAAACCAAAAGACAAAAATCTCTCAAAAAAATTATCAAAATAACCCATAATCGCAAAGTTCCATAAGTGTTATAAAAAAAATATAACGACAAAAACGCACTGATAAGAAGCAATTTATCAGCGATAGGATCCAACATTTCACCTATCCCCGAACTTTCTTTTCTTAATCTTGCGACAAATCCGTCAAAAAAATCTGTCAAAACAGCCAAAATGAACACTATTAATGCATACCATCTAAAATTCTGATAAAAAACGGCATTTCTAATCAAAAGTATGAACAAAGGGATAAGTAATACTCTGATAAGCGTTATTTTATCCGCTAAACTGATTTTATTATTACAAATATTCTTAAACATTTATAAAAATCTCTGCACCAGCTTCTCGTCCGAAAAGATATCAGCCCTTTAACAATCGAAAACCGCGAAATATCGTACTATTTTTGAACTTCTTTGAGCAGCTCACCGTCATAAGGACAATATAAAGTATCCGCCTTGAACCTTCTTCCGCAAACCGGACAATATTTTGTTTTCTCCATATTATTGCCGACTGCCGCGCCGGTCACACCGCCAAGAGCAGCGCCTATCAAGGCCCCTTCAGTAGTATGCCCGGACTGATGTCCCAGAATAGCTCCTAATCCTGCACCTGCTGCTGTACCGCCAACTGTTGTTTTTTGCATAGTAGTACAGCCAATAGCAAATACGCAACAAATAGCAAATAAAAACATTCTATTTAACATATCGCACCTCCCGTATTTTATTCTATTACCCCAAATCTTTTATACGGCCACCAAATAAAAACTGCTCGTCCTATTATATCACTCTCGTCAACAAAACCCCAAAATCTGCTATCATATGATGATATACTATTATCGCCTAAAAAGAAATACTTATTCTCAGGCACATTTATTTCAACATTATCGTCAGCATAAGCACCCTGATTATAGTAATAATTGCGGGCATATCTGGGATCTGTGACTATCTTATCATTAACATAGACATTGCCGTCTTTTATTAATACTCTGTCACCGCCTACAGCTATAAGCCTCTTAACATATCTTTTACGCTGAAAAATATTTTTTTCTTTCTCTATAGGTGGAACAAAGACTACAATATCTCCGTGATCCGGTTTGCGCGAACCCGGTATACGTTTATGCATAAAAGGTATCTTAGGACCATAAGTAAGTTTCGTAACAAATATTTTATCACCCGGCATAAGTGTCGGCACCATTGAGGTAGTCGGTATTTTATACATCTGAAATAAAAATGTTCGGGCTATAACAGCAAGTATAAGGGCTATCCATAAAGCATTCCACCATTCCTTAAGTTCTTTTTTTACTTTATTCTTTATCGTTGTCGTTTTATTATTTTTCTCTTTTTCTGGCATAAATCTCCATTTTTTACATATTAAGTTAACACTATTACATACGTAAGACTTCTAAAAATGCTTCTTGCGGAACATTAACATTCCCCAGTTGTTTCATTTTTTGTTTGCCTTTTTTCTGCTTTTCCCAAAGTTTACGTTTACGGCTTATATCACCGCCGTAACATTTGGCAGTAACATTTTTCTTCATCGCGCCTATTTTTTCAGAGGCTACTACCCTTGAACCTATGCTTGCCTGTATATGCACTTCAAACATCTGGCGCGGCAATAACTCCCTAAGCTTAGAAACAACTGCCCGTGATTTTGTTTCTGCTTTATCTTTATGCACAAGCAAAGAAAACGCTTCAACCTGATTACGGTTAAACAATATATCCACCTTAACAATCTCTGTCGGCCGATACCCGATAAACTCATAATCTAAAGACGCGTATCCTTTAGTCAATGACTTTATTTTATCATAAAAATCGACTATTATCTCGCTAAGCGGAAGTTCAAATGTTAAATTCAATCTATCCTTGCCTAGATACTCCATATTGATAAACTGGCCCCTGCGTGATTTTGACAGATCACATAAAGGTTCCATCCCCTCAACAGGTGTTACAACAAACGCCCTGACAAACGGTTCATATACTTGTTCAATATATGTAGGGTCGGGTAAATGATGCGGACTATCAATTTTTTTTATCTCACCCTTCTTGGTCTTAACTTCATACATAACATTAGGTGCCGTCAAAATAAGACTAAGATCAAATTCTCGTTCAAGCCGCTCTGTAATAACTTCCATATGCAGCATACCCAAAAAACCACATCGAAAGCCATAACCTAAACTACCCAAATTATCCGGTTCATAGACAAAAGACGGATCAGATAATCTTAGTTTTTCTATCGCACCGCGTAACACCGCATAATCTTTAGGGGTCGATGGAAAAATACCGCAAAAAACCATAGGCGGGAGCTTTTTGTATCCCTTAAACGGTTCCTTTGTAGGATTTTTGGATAGAGTAACCGTATCCCCTACATCAACAGCCATAGGGTCTTTTATATTACAACCTATAAAACCAACTTCACCGCAGGATAAACTATTAACCTTAATCGCATGCGGTAAAAAAGCGCCTATTTCATCTACTTTATATCTTACATCCTGATGCATCAAAAGAATCGTATCGCCCGGCAATAATGTACCATCGAAAATACGTAAAAATAGAACTACACCTTTATAAGAATCATATAACGAATCAAAAAGCATGGCCTTCAAAGGCATATCGGGATTACCTTCAGGCGGCGGTATCTGACGAATAACAGCCTCAATAACATCTTTAACACCGGTGCCTTCTTTAGCCGATACCGTCAGCATCTCATCTCGCTTAAAACCGAATATCTCTTCAAGCTGAGTTTTTGTTCGTTCCACATCAGAGCCGGGCAAATCTATTTTATTCAATACAGGTATAACTTTAAGATTTGTGTCAAGTGTAAGATAAAAATTCGCTACAGTCTGAGCTTCAACGCCCTGCGACGCATCGACAAGAAGTATTGCACCTTCACACGCTTTGAGCGATTTAGCAACTTCATAGGCAAAATCAACATGCCCCGGGGTATCAATAAGATTTAAAACATACTCCTCACTATTAAAAGTATAATTTAATCTTACGGCTTTTGCTTTTATCGTTATGCCACGTTCTTTTTCCAATTCCATACTGTCAAGCATCTGGTCGGAAAACTTGCGTTCATCATAACCCGTTGACCGCTCGATAAACCTATCGGCAAGAGTCGACTTGCCATGGTCAATATGCGCTATAATAGCGAAATTACGTATATTTTTCTGTTTAACCATTACGCTTGATAAGTTGTGATAATTTTTCGATTACTTGATCTATATTAAAGTCGGAAGTATCAAAATAATACGCGTCATCTGCTATTTTTAATGCACCAACTTCACGCGTAGTATCCGCTATATCCCGTTTACGCATACTGGCTGTAAGTTCTTCTTTAGTAATATTCATTCCTTTAGTCTCTATCTCCATCCATCTGCGTTTAAATCGTATCTCAAATTTAGCGTCCATATAAAATTTATGTTCAGCGTTAGGAAAAACAACCGTAGTGATATCTCTGCCTTCAACAACATAATCACCTTTTTGGGCTATCTCACGCTGCAAATTCACCATGGCTTTACGTACCCCCGGATGCGCTACAACCGGAGAAATATTATTGTTTATCTCCGGCATACGTATAGCATCAGTAACATCCTCACCGTCAAGTAATACCCTGGTACCGTCAAAATTTATATTCAACTTTAAAGCAAGTTCTGATAATGCTTTTTCGTCGTTAACTGAAACACCATCACGTAATGCCTTTAACGTTAATGTCCTGTAAGTCGCGCCTGTGTCTAAATAATCTAAACCTAACTTCTCCGCAAGTTTTTTTGCTATTGTTGTTTTTCCGGAACCAGCAGGCCCATCCATCGCAATAATCATATGTTATACCTCTAAGAAGTTAATAATTTGCTATTTTTATTCCCACGGCGTTGGGCCGTAGTAATAAATTTAATAAATTTCTGATAATCTTTTGCTTTAAGATATTTTTTAACTGTAATCAGCTTATCAACAAAGCTGTCTATTTCATCTATTATATTTTCTCTATTAGTAAAACATATATCCGCCCAAACCTCAGGCGAGGAATCCGCTATCCTGGTCAAATCTTGAAAACTACGTAAAGTTATATTTTTAGGGCTGTATTTAACACTCTTTGCCAGCACGTAAGCTATAATATGCGGCAAATGAGACAGCCCGGCCAACAATTTATCATGTTGTGCCGCTGTCATGAAAATTACATACGACCCCAAACAATTCCATAACGCGGCAATATTTTTTACGGCAGCTTTATTTTTAGAGCCTGTTATTATACACGCTTGTTTCTCAAACATATCTGAGTCACTGTATTTAGCACTACTTTTTTCACTTCCGCAAAGCGGATGACACCCTATAAATTCATTATTCAAAAAAATCTTTTTTGCTTGATTCTGCACAGTTACCTTGGTACTACCCAGATCAATAATAACAGCTCCGCTCTTCAGAAAAGGTACGGACTTTTTAAAATAATCCATGGACACCCTCACAGGCAAAGAGAAGACTACAAGGTCAGCGTCGTTAACCACCTCTTTTATTGAGAGACTGACTAGGTCCATGAACCCGTACTTTTTATATTCACGCACTTTGTCCAACGATCGGGCATATCCGGAAATATAAACATTCCTTAAACGTTTCCTGACAGCACTGCAAAAAGACCCGCCCATAAGGCCTACACCTATAACTGCTATTTTTTTAATATTATTTACTTTTGACATACTTCTTCAATAGCTTAATAAATTTAACATTTTCTTTTCTTAACCCGACAGTTACTCTAAAGAAATTAGGCAGCCCCCAACCTGATAAAGGTCTTACAATAAGCCCTTTTTTGATAAAAAAATCAAACAAGTCTTTTGTATCTTTTTTAAAATCTATTGTTATAAAATTCGTAGCACTCGGTAAATAAATAATACCCATTCTATCAAGCTCAGCATATATATACTTCTTCTCCCTAACAGTAAATTTAACAACTTTCTCCACAAACCCCGGATTATCAAGCACCGCTTTAGCCGCGGCCTGTGCCATCCTATTAACATTAAAAGGATCACGCACTTTATTCATAACAGCTACAAGCTCAATATTGGTTATACCATAGCCTATACGCAAACCTGCCAGTCCATAAACCTTTGAAAACGTACGGGCAATAATAACGTTACTGTAACGTTCCATTAGCCTGCGACTATCCGGAAAATCTTTAGGCGCAAATTCATAATAAGCTTCATCCAGAAAAACCAATATATCTTCAGGCACTTTGCTTAAGAAAACTTCAATTTCAGAATGAGTTAAGTATGTGCCTGTAGGATTGTCTGGGTTAGCTATAAAAATAATTTTTGTTTTATCCGTAACCGCTGCCAGCATAGTATCCAGATCATACCGATAATCTTTAAGCGGCACTTTAACTACCTTAGCCCCACATACCCTCGCCTGCAGCTCATACATTAAGAATGTCGGATAAGCTACAATAACTTCGTCGTCCTGATCAATAAAAGTCCTTAGCGCCATGACTATCAGTTCGTCAGAACCGTTACCAAAAATTACCTGTCTTATATCCACATCAAACTTATCAGCTATTCTATTTGCTAAGGCAAAAGAATCAGATTGCGGGTAGCGGTTAATATTCTTCAATTCTTTCAATACAGCTTTCTGTACAAAAGCAGGGACAAACGGATTTTCGTTAGAAGCTAATTTATAAACGTCCTTAAGCTTATACATCCGCTTGACATCTTCTATCGGCATACCGGAAACGTAAGGTTTAATTTCATTTAAAATCTTTCTGTAAGACCGCATTTTTATCTCTATTCTTCTTTAATATTTAAATTAGTTACATGACATTATTAGGATAAGATCCTAAAATTTTAACTAAAAAACAATGCCGCTCAAGATCTTTTATCAATTCCATGACCTTAACATTATCACGATGCCCCTGAAAATCAATAAAAAACTTATATTCCCACGCTTTTTGTTTAGACGGGCGCGATTCTATTTTAGTTAGATTTATGTTTTTCTTCTTAAACAAAGATAAAACTTCGCATAATATGCCCGGCTTATCTTTAACAGACAACATAACAGACGTTTTATCTTTGCCGGTACGCACACTCGGTGATTTTGAAATTATGAGAAAACGGGTTATATTAGTTAAAGAATCTTCTATACTGCGTTCAATTATTTTAAGCCCGTAAAGTTCAGCCAAACTTTTGTTCCCTATACAAGCTGCATCTTTATCTTTACTCGCAAGCTCAGCAGCAATAGATGTTGCAGGCACTTCTATCCGCTGCGCGTTAAGATGATTATACGAAAGCCATTTTCTACACTGTCCGAAAACCTGCGGATGTGAATATATTTTCTCTATTTTCTTACCTGTTAATGCCATAAGGAAATGTTCAACCCGCATAGTCAACTCTGATACTATAAACAGCTGAGTATCTGCAAGCATATCAAGCGTGTGATTAACCGCTCCTTCTATAGAATTCTCAATAGGCACTATCCCGCAATCGACTACTCCTTTTTCCACAAAATCAAAAACTTCCGATATATTATTTGTCCCTATGTAAGAAGCTTTTTTACCGAAAACTTTTAACCCCGCGGCATAACTAAAAGTTCCTTCTGATCCCAAAAAGGCTACTTTCAAATTCACACTTACATCCCGGCATACAGAAATTATCTCATTAAAAATATTAATCAAATCATTTTTATTAAGTTTACCTTTATTTTTAATCAATCTTCTGTAAATCTCTGTTTCGCGTTCCGGCCAAAAGACCTTGGCCGCCCCTTTTTGTTTCATCTTGCTGATTTTCTCCGCGCAGATCAATCTCTTATTTATACAGGCCAATATCGTATCATCCAACTTATCTATATCCTGTCTGATTTTATTTATGTTTCCCATCAGAAAAAATCCTTTCCGCTTCTTCTAACGCGTCTTTGTGGCCTATATCAAGCCATTTGCCGTTTATATAATACCCAAAAACTTTATCTTGTTTTATAAGCCATGCAATAAACTTACCTGACTCATCCGCACCTTTTGTCTGGTCAAAAAACTTATTCATCAAAAGAGAAATACCTTTAGGGAAATAATACACGCAAGTCCCTATAATAGACGTTTTAGGGTCAGCAGGCTTTTCTTCTATCTCTACAACTTCATTATTATCAGTCATTGAAACAACCCCGAAACGTGATGCCTTAGTTTTTTCTAACAAGTCATAAATAAGAATTGACGGGCACGGACGTTTCGACATGGCAAATTTAACAAAATCTCTAAGGTCATCTTCAAAAAGATTATCGCCTCCAAGCACAAGACAATCATCATCGTCTCTGCCTTTTAAAGATACCGCTATATCTTTTATAGCGCCCAATCTATCCTGAGGCGATTTAGTCCCGTCATTAATTATCTCAATATCTAAATCTATATTTTTCGACCATTTTTTAAAATGGTCGAAAAATTTATCATTTGATATCAAGATGACCTCATCAATAGATATAATTTTTTTAAGATTTATTATCTTTTCTATAATGTGATTTAAGATGGGTTTGTTATCAACCAACAATAACGGCTTAGGCTGATCTTCAGTTAGCGGATATAACCTTGTACCATATCCCGCAGCCAAAATAATTACTTTCATACTTAAGCCCCGTTAATCTGCTTATATTAAAATTATACGAATACCACAACTTAAGACATACCTAAAAGACGATAATACTCTTCGTTCATTATTTTTTTAAGTTCACCTTTCAGATATTTATTCACCTGTTTTGCTGTGCCATAAGTAATAGCTTTTTGTGCTATACCCTGAGCAAGTTCGAAACTTATCTGCCTTATTATCATTTTAACTTTAGGAACCATAGGCGGCGGCATACTAAACTCGTCAAGCCCAAGGCCCAATAATAACAAAACAAACAACGGGTCACCTGACATTTCCCCGCACATAGCAACCGGTATAGAATTGGCATGCCCCGCATCAATAATCATTTTTATCAACTTTAAAACAGCCGGATGCGCCGCTTCATATAAATAAGCGACTTTTTCATTCACCCGGTCAACCGCCAATGAATACTGTATAAGATCATTTGTCCCTATACTGAAAAAATCACTCTCTTTAGCTAATATATCGGCAGTAAGCGCAGCTGACGGAACTTCTATCATTACACCGACCTTTATATTCTCATCATATTTTGTACCTTCGTTTTTAAGCTCTTCTTTGCATTCTTGCAAAATATCTTTGGCTTTTCTCAACTCTTCAATTCCGGAGATTAAGGGAAACATAACTTTAACATTTTTATAAACTGACGCGCGCAATATAGCTCTTAGCTGCGCTTTAAACAAATTAATATTAGCCAAAGAAAACCTTATGGCTCTACAGCCTAAAAAAGGGCTGTTTTCACGCTGAGAAGCCGTATGCGATAAGAATTTATCGCCGCCTATATCAATAGTTCTGAACACAACCTTTTTAGGTGCCATCTTTTTGGCAACTAACGAATACGCCCTATACTGCTGTTCTTCACTGGGAAGTTCCCTCTGACTTAAGAAAAGATATTCGGTCCTATATAACCCCACACCTTCTGACCCATACTCAGATACCATTGAAAGTTCCTCTGGAAACTCTATATTACTTTCAACAAAAACTTCATGGCCATCAACAGTCTTGGCGCTTACATTACGCATATCATATATTATTTTACGCGTTTTATAAAAATCATCAGCTTTGCCGGTATATACCCTCAAACTGTCTTTAGTCGGATTAGCTACAATATCACCTTTATTGCCGTCGACTATAACGGTTGAGCCGACAGAAATAGATGATATGGAGTCAACACCTACTACAGCCGGGATACCGAGACTCCTTGCGATAATAGCAGTATGAGAAGTCCTCCCTCCTACTTCAATAACAAAAGCCAAGATTTTATCTTTCGGTAACGTAGCGACCTGTGAAGGTGAAAGATCATGTGCGACTATAACTACCTTTTCTTTCACATCATCAAGTGAAATCATCTCTTTTTGAAGCAAATAACGTAAAACTCTCCTTGCCACATCCTCAATATCAACAACACGTTCACGCAAATATTCATCATTAAGTTTAAGTAAAGTATCTATATATTTCTTTATACTATGCCAAAAAGCATATTCAACATTGATTCGTTTAGTTTTTATCTGCAATAAAACATCCTCTATCAATACCCTATCCTCAAGCACAAGTAAATGCGCTTCAAAGATCTTGGCATTTTCACTCCCCAGATTTTTACTTATTTTTTTCTGCAAAGAATTGATTTGTTTACGCGTTTCGATAAGCGCTTCTTCAAATCTGTATATCTCTTTAGAAACATCTTCGTAAGGTATACTTTGTTCAGAAACAGAGAACTCTTCCCTGCCTATGCAATAAGCTTTCCCAACGACAATACCTCCCGATACCGGTATACCTTTAAGCCTATTCACTCACATCCTCCAAAAATTTCTTAAGCACCTCAAAAGCGATCTCGGCATCTTCTCCTTCAACCACAAGTTTGATCGTAGTCCCGTTATTAATGCCTAAGCTTAATATCGCTATTATAGACTTGCCGTCTACAGCTTCATTATCTTTAACCAACAACACGGAAGAATCATATTTAGACGCAAGTCTTACAAATTCCGCCGCAGGACGTACATGCAGCCCATGCACATTAGTCACTATTATATCTTTTTCTAAAAAATGCATATTATTTCTCTCTATTCTCTTTTAAACGACTGCCAGTTGCTGTTTGCTTATCAGTTTCAATAATAAGTCCTTATCCTCAATTTTTCTCAATCTCTGAATAAAATATTTATCTTTAAGCAACTTGGCCAATAACGCCAAAGTTTTAAGATGCAGGCCCGCCTGTTTCTGATTGGACAACAATAAAACCACAACATGTACAGGCGCTTGGTCTAACGAATCAAACTCAATGCCGGAATCAGAAACACCAAAACAAATTACTACATCTTTTACCTGATCGGTCCGGACATGCGGTAAGGCTATATGCCCGCCAATAGCCGTAGACCCCATATCTTCTCTTTGCATAATAAGCTTAAGAAGATCTTTTTTACTATCCGGCTTAATTTTTTTAGTTACTATAAGATTATCTAGCAAAAACGAGATTGTATTTTTCTTATTTTTCTGATTAATTCCTAAAATAACATTCTTTTCTTCAAGATAATCTAGAATGTTGATATCCATGATGAACATTTTAAAACAAGGGCTCTAAAAGTCAACAAACAATTAAGCTTTTAAAATGTAAAATATTATTTATTGATGAACATCAACCAAAGATGAAATAATAAGCGGGGAAAGGGGATCGAACCCTCGACCTTCACGTTGGCAACGTGACGCTCTACCAGTTGAGCTACCCCCGCATAAATGAAGACTGGAGACTAACCACTACAGTTTCTTAAATCCACTATTTTACAGAGCATCATACTAACCACATTTATCTCCACTTCTAAAACGAATGTATAAGTGTGTTTTTTTGAAATAAGCAAAAATATCTTAGCATATTTATGCATATTTTCAATTAAATTTGAAAAATGAAAATAACTTAAATAAAACAATGCCGCGGGGGAGAGTCGAACTCCCACCTCCGAAGAGACATGATCCTAAGTCATGCGCGTCTGCCAATTCCGCCACCACGGCTATTTAGTCGCCAGTTATTAGTTTATAGTCGTTAGTAAGAATTTGGTTCAAAAGGTAAAATCCCTAGTTCTTACAACCTCTATCTAACTTTAATTAACTAAACATAATATATTTAAAAACCCAAATTATCACAAAGAACAATTCAGTCGAGAACCTTTATAATCCACTAAAAAAACAAAAGACCTCTACCCTATCTAATGAATAAATTCAATTCATTAGACTATAAACATAATTTATTATAAAAACAACCATTGTTAAAACTACGACTATTTATATCTTCAAAGAACTACTTTAAATCAAATTACACTATAAACTAACTACTATTAACTATGAACTAATAACTAATAATATGAGCCGCCCAGAGAATGCAAACTCATCGCTTACGCTCTTCATAAAAGAGAACCTACGGTTCTCCTCTCTGACGCTCGTTATTCCTTCGGATTAACTCGCTGTCACTCCTCTCCCTTCACTGAAGAGAATTTGTTTTGAGGAAAAATCCTTTTCCCTCAAACTCCCTTTGCGAGTTCGTCCTCGTGCTTATATATCAAATATCTTTAAATCAATATCAACTAGCTACTATTAACTATGAACTAATAACTAATAATATGAGCCGCCCAGAGAATGCAAACTCATCGCTTACGCTCTTCATAAAAGAGAACCTACGGTTCTCCTCTCTGACGCTCGTTATTCCTTCGGATTAACTCGCTGTCACTCCTCTCCCTTCACTGAAGAGAATTTGTTTTGAGGAAAAATCCTTTTCCCTCAAACTCCCTTTGCGAGTTCGTCCTCGTGCTTATATATCAAATATCTTTAAATCAATATCAACTAGCTACTATTAACTATGAACTAATAACTAATAATATGAGCCGCCCGAGGATCGAACTCGGAACACCCGCCTTAAAAGGGCGGTGCTCTACCAATTGAGCTAGCGGCTCGATAATATACTAAAAGTCTTTTAGATCTTTCTCTTTTTCTTCAAGAAGCTTATCTATCTCGGCACAATACTTATCTGTAAGTTTCTGGACCTTATCATCAGCTTGGAATCTATCATCCTCCGAAATAACCTTGTCTTTTTCTAATTTTTTTATCTCATCTTTAGCATCACGCCTTATGGTACGTATTGAAACTTTATTCTCTTCAGCAACTTTTTTGACTATTTTGACCAGCTCCTCTCTGCGTTCCTGAGACAACGCAGGCACTACTAATCTGATGATCTTACCGTCGGTCATAGGCGTAATACCCAGTTCTGATTGTAAAATAGCTTTCTCTATCTCTTTAACCGCCGAAGGATCGTAAGGATTAATAACAATAAGTTTAGCTTCCGGAACACCGATAGTCGCTATCTCCCTCAATAATGTAGGAGTACCATAATAATTCACTCTTATCCCTTCAACCATTTTAGGGTTAGCTCTACCTGAACGCAGCTCAGAAAATTCACGCTTAGTAGAGGCCAATGTTTTATCCATTTTCTCTTCTATTTTTGATAAAAGTTCTTTAGCACTCATATTTACCTCATTATTTGATTGTAGTTCCTATAGTTTTATCGCCACAAACAATATTTTCAAAGTTCCCGGCTATCATTGCGTCAAATACTTTTATAGGCAAATTATTCTCCATACACAAAGTAACAGATGTCGGATCCATAACCTTTAACTCTTTGTTAAGTACATCTTTATAGGTCAAAATGTCAAATTTCTTAGCATCTTTTTCTTTGAGCGGATCTGCAGTATAAACACCATCTACTCTTGTAGCTTTTAAAAGTATATCGGCATTTATCTCAACACTTTTCAATGCTGCGGCGGTATCTGTAGTAAAATATGGATTACCTGTACCAGCAACAAAAATTATAACCCGTTTTTTCTCCAAATGACGCATGGCACGCCGCCTTATATAAGGTTCACCTACTTTGTCCATCTGAATAGACGTCATAACACGCGTTGGTACACCTATATTTTCAAGCGCATTCTGTAAAGCTAAGCCGTTTATAACAGTCGCAAGCATGCCCATATAATCACCGACCGTACGTTCCATCTCAAATTCGCCGGATTTAGGGGCACCACGGAAAATATTACCACCACCCACAACCACGGCTACTTCAACACCAAATTCAAAGACCGTTTTTATCTGTCTGGCAAAATATGCACAGACTGAAGCGTCAATACCATGCGCTCTATCGCCTAGAAAAGCTTCTCCGCTAAGTTTCAATAAAACTCTTTTATATTGAGCTTTTTTGGATAGATTCATCTTGAATATTATTTTACTCCCCTATAGCAAAACGCACAAATCTTTTTACAACTATATTCTCACCTGTTTGTGAAACAATTTCTTTTAAATACTCGGATATAATTTTTTTGCTTTCCTTAATAAACGGCTGTTCCATCAAACAAGCCTGTTTAGCATAATCGTCAATATTCCCTATATCTTTGAGCTCACTTTCAGGAATGTCCTCGCGCGTTAAATATTGAGCATTTGCTGCTACGACCTGCATAGCCAAGTCCTTGACAAATTTCTTAAAAACATCTGTCTTTGCGACAAAATCCGTTTCACAATTAACCTCTACCAACGCACCCATATTACCGCTGAAGTGAATATAGGAATCAACAAGGCCTTGAGATGTCTCTCTCTGACTTTTCTTGGCAAGCATCTGAGCGCCCCTTTTCTTCAGAACTTTAAGCGCCTCATCAAAATCACCATTAGCTTCTTTAAGCGCGTTTTTGCAATCATTTATCCCTAAAGAAGTCATATCTCTTAATTGTTTAATTTTATCAAGCATCTGGACCATCCTCCTTTACACTATCCACATTCAAATTATCAGCTTGTGTCTCTTCATCTTTCTTTTCCTCATTTTCTTGTAAAGGCACAACAGCTTCTTTTTCTTTTTTAATATTCCCCACTGTCTCCTTTATTACATCTACGATAAATGAAGTTATATATCTTACTGATTTTATAGCATCATCATTACCCGGGATAGGACAATCCAACATCTCAGGATCAGCATCTGTATCAATAAGGCCTATTACGGGTATCCCCAATTTCTTGGCTTCTTTAACACACGCAGATTCTTTCTTCGGATCAATAACGTATATCGCACCCGGCAAACCCCGCATATCAACTATACCTTTATAATTCTTTTCAAGACGTGTTATATCGCGGTTAACACGCACTCTTTCTTTACCGGGCAGTTTATCCAACTCGCCTGATTCACGTTTCTCTAATAGAGAAATATATTTTCTAACTCTTGACTGTATAGTCTCAAAGTTCGTCAAGAACCCGCCAACCCAGCGTTCAATAACATAAGGCATTGCGCATGACACTGCCAGCTCACGAACAAGTTCTTTAAGCTGTTTCTTTGTTGAAACGAAAAGCACCTGCTTGCCTTCAGCTATTATTTTACGCATAAAATCTTTAGCTTCATTCAACTGCTGCTCCGTTTTCTCAAGATCAATGATATAGATATTTTTCTTCTTACCGAAAATAAATCTTTTCATCTTTGGGTTCCAATGCTTACTAAGATGTCCAAAATGAACACCATTTTCGAGCAGACCCTTAATTACTTCAGGTATTGCCATAGTTTCTCCTTACTTATATTAACAATCTTTCTCTGTCAGCCCCTGCCGACAAGAATGATAAGTATATCATATTTCATTCTCTTTTCAACTATATTCTGAACAACAAGTTAAAATCAGGATTTAAACTGTATATCGTACAGTTTTTTGTACATCCCGTTTTTGGCTATAAGTTCGTCATGCCGGCCTTTCTCAATTATAGAGCCGCTATCTATGACTAATATTTCATCAGCTTTCTGAACAGTAGATAAACGATGGGCAATAACAAAAACTGTCTTATTTTTCATGAGACTGTATAAAGCATCCTGCACCAGCTGTTCCGACTGTGAATCCAGCTGGCTCGTTGCTTCGTCTAAAATCAAAATAGGTGCATCTTTCAAAATAGCCCTGGCTATGGAAAGTCTCTGTTTCTCTCCACCCGAAAGACAAAAGCCCTTATCACCTATAACACTATCAAACTTCTTAGGTAAAGACATTATGAAATCATATGCATTAGCTTTTTTTGCAGCAGAGATGATCTCTTCATCCGTTGCCCCGCTTTTCCCATACTCTATGTTTTGACGAATGGTAGAATTAAATAAAACCATATCCTGAGAAACAATAGCGATAGATGATCTTAAAGACTTTAAAGAAAAATCTTTTATATCCGTACCGTCAATTCTTATACTGCCTTTGGCTAAATCATAAAATCGGGGCAATAAACCCACAATAGTGGTCTTCCCGGCACCCGAATGTCCGACTAAAGCCGTTATATTACCTTTTGGAACCTTGAATGAAACAGCCTTTAATACATAATCATCGCTTGGTACGTATTTAAACCATACCTCATTAAACTCTATACCATTGCTTACACCGTTGAATACCTTCGGATTATCAATTTCCCGGATAATCTCATCCCTGTCCAATACAGAATAAATACGTTCAGAAGAAACAAGCGCCTGTAGGTTAATCGCATGTACATTGGATATTTTTTTTATAGGCCGCATCATAGAAAGCAAAGAGCCGAGAAATAACCCGAACACGCCAAAAGAAAGACTGCCGGTTATGACTTCCCGCCCTACAAGCCACAAAACCGTTACTGCCCCGCAAACACCGACGAATTCAGTCAACGGCGATAAAACCAGGATTCTTTTTGACATCTTCACGCTGAACTTATAATAATTATAATTTATTTTTTTAAAACGTTCTAATTCATAATCTTCACGACAAAAAGCTTTCACGATCTGCATACCCTGTATCGTTTCAGATAATAGAGTGTTAAGATCAGCCATTTTTTCCTGCATAAGTTTTGAAAAATTCTTTATACGTTTACCTATCCTCACTACCGGGATCATTATGGCAGGAAAAATTATGAAAGCAAAAAATGACATTTTCCATGATATTTTAAGAGCAAGATATATGGCGATAGTACCTAAGAAACACAGACGCATACCCTCATATATCAAATCGGTAAGAGCATACGACAACGCGTTAGTTAATGTTAATACATCGTTAGTAACCCTTGCCATCAACTCACCTGTACGCTGCTTGGAATAAAAAGATAATGATAACGACTGGAATTTGGCATAAAGCTTATTTCTTACGTCACGTACAACTGACTGGCCCATAACGTTCATAAAATAACCCTGTAAATATATAAATATCCCTTTAAGAAAAAAGACACAAATCATGAATACGGCGATATATTTAAGAACAAGCATTGAATCTGTATTGTTAAGCCAATCAACCAAATCCTGAAGGAACTTAGGCACACCGCCGGGCACTACTATCTTCTTATTTGTCAATATCCTATCGGCAAGAGGAACAATCATGCCAAGCGAAACGCCTTCAAAAAGCGTTGAAACAAGCATACATGCCGATGCCAACCCCAATAATCCAAGGTGTGATTTAGTAAATTTTAGAAGCTTAAAATATTCCTTAAAGTATTTGCTCATATTTCTCAAACAGTCCAGGATTTAGATATATAATATATAAGATGCAATAAATTGCTTGATTTTATCATACGGTTTGACTTTTAACAAGCTCTTTGATAAAATCAGTGAACAACAAGATATCTAATAGGTATAAATACCATAAAATGAAAAAAATAATAATAATTGCCGGTGATAAATCAGGCGATATCTACGGCGGATTGCTGGCAGAAAAAATAAAACTAAAAACCGACAATATCGAGATAATATCTTTCGGCGGTGAAAATCTTGCCCGCACGACAAACCAGAAAATAAACCTTACCTCAATCGCCGTATCAGGAATAACCGAAGTTTTTTCCCAAATAAAAAACATATTTAAGATTTTCTATAAATGCCTTGGTGTAATCAAAGCAGAAAAACCCGATCTTATAATACTAATTGATTTCCCTGACTTTAATCTGCGCCTGGCCAAAAAGCTTAAAAAGCAATTCCCTGTTTTTTACTACGTAAGCCCGCAAATTTGGGCATGGCGAAAAAGCCGAATAAATATAATCAAAAAATATATTGATAATATGATAGTCCTTTTTAAATTCGAAAAAGACTTTTACGCGCGAAATAATATGGAAGTATTATATTTTGGTCACCCTCTTTTAGAAATAATTCCCGTGATAGACTGTAATGAGAAAAACATCATATCGTTAATGCCTGGCTCACGTAAAAACGAAATAGAAAAACATCTGCCCATTATGTTACAGACCTACACTCTTTTGAAAGATAAACTTCCCGATTACAAATTCAGAATAATACGGCCTGAAAATATAAATATAGGATATTATGATAAATTTCAAACAAACCTAGCCATAGAAACACACAGCTACGAAAAACTAAAAGAATCTAAATTCATCATAGTCTGCTCCGGAACCGCGACGGTTGAACTAGCGATATTAAACACACCATTCTTGATTATCTATAAAGCGTCATCGCTAAGCTGGTTCATCGCAAGATTATTAGTAAATCTTGATTTCGCCGGGATGGTGAACATTTTAGCCAAAAAAGAAATCGTGCCTGAGCTGCTTCAAAATAATGCTACTCCGGAAAAAATAGCTGAAAAAACTTTGGAATATTTACAATGTTCGAACAAGATCAAAGATATGAAAACAAATTTATCAAAAATAAGAAATATATGTCTTCCTGAAAACGCTACAGAAAAATTTTCGATGTTCATAATTGACTTTCTTGAAAACAGCCGCAAGTCTTAGGTCTTCACACCACATGACACAACACATTATTACACTATTTAAAACAATTTCACTTTTAGCGAAATAAATATTATTTAGACAGATCCGCCCTTGGCGGAATGTCTTACGTCTTTCTTCCTGTTTTTATTAATAAACCTATAGATATTAACGATTGCCGAAGGTGTTATTCCGCTGATATTCAATGCATCCCCTAAAGTGTCAGGCTTATACTTGAACAATAGTCCAACAACTTCATTTGACAAAGACGGGACTTTTTTATAATCCATTTTAGGTATCTTTATTCTATGCAGATTCTTTAGCTCTTTGGTCCATATATCTTCGCGTTTTATGAACCCTTCATATTTTATCATAATCTCTACTTCCCGCGCTCTCTGACAAGAGCTTCTTTTAAAACCGCATTTCTCTATCACCTCATCATAGGTGACATTAGGCCTTTTAATATAATCCATAGCTGAAATTTTTTTATTATTTATATTTATTTTAAAAACCGAAAGCTTCTTTATTTCACGCTTTATTGCAGCCGCTTTTTTCATCACCCTATCATACTTGACAGAATCTATCAGCCCTAACAAATAGGCCTTATCCGCAAGCCTTATATCCGCGTTACTCTCCCTTATCGATAAACGAAATTCTGAACGGGAAGTAAACATCCTATACGGCTCATTAACCCCTTTGTTTACCAAATCATCTATTAATACACCGATAAATGACTCTGTACGAGGGAATATTACAGGCTTTTTATGCTTAACCTTTAACGCGGCATTTATGCCCGCGACCAACCCTTGCGCAGCCGCTTCTTCATAACCCGTTGTACCATTAACCTGGCCCGCAAAAAACAACCCTGGAATATTTTTCGACTCCAATCCATAAGTAAGCTCCCTTGCGTCTATTACACCATGCTCAATTCCATATCCGGGTCTTAATATCTTTACCTTCTCAAGGCCCGGGACAGTTCGGATAAATCTCTCCTGTATATCATACGGTAAAGACGTGGATAATCCGTTAGGATATATCTCTAAAGAATTTGCACCCTCGGGTTCAATAAAAACCTGATGCCGTATTTTATCCCTAAACCTGACTAGTTTGTCCTCAAGTGAAGGACAATACCTTACCCCGGTGGATTTTATCTTACCGGTATATAAAGGCGACCTATCTAAATTTTTCAAAATTATATTATGTGTTTTTTTATTTGTATAGGTTATATAACAATTTTCTCCCGTGCCGCGTATTTTTTTTGTATAAGATGAAAACGGCATAACATCAAACTCAGGTTTTTGCACTTCCATTTTGCTATAATCAATTGTACGCCTATCCAGCCTGGCACAAGTCCCGGTCTTGAAATGGAAAAATTTAATACCAAGTGCTTTTATCGATTCGCCTAAAGCATCAGCCGAAATCTCATATAGCCGACCTCCGGAAAAATGGTCTAACCCAATATGTATTGTACTTTTTAAAAATGTACCCGCACATACAATAACCGTTTTGGCATATATAGTTTGTCCAAAATTAGTAATAACACCTTCAATCTTTTTATTGTCAACAACGAAACCGGAAACTTCAGCCTGCACGATCTCTATGTTAGGATTATTGATAAGATAAGTTGCCGCTATGCGCGGATACAAATCTTTATCCACCTGGGCACGGGTTGCCCATACAGCTTTACCTTTACTTCTATTTAAAATGCGATAACTTAACGCCGCTCGGTCAGCTATTCTGGCCATAAGCCCGCCCAACGCGTCAACTTCACGCACTAAATGGCCTTTAGCTATTCCCCCTATCGCGGGGTTACATGACAGTTTACCTATATTATCGAGCTCAATGGTCAATAATAAAACTTTAAGTCCCAAATTAGCCGTACTCCATGCAGCCTCAATACCAGCATGTCCTGCGCCGATAACTATACAATCATATTTTTTCATATAAAAAAAAGATGTCTTTCAGATAATAATCAGACAAGTATCTGTATCAGATATAACTTACGTCTTCTTTTTTGTCTGATTGGCTACTGAATTTATAGCTTTATTTACTACCTCAGGATCACCCAAATAATAATGCCTAATAGGTTTAAGGTTATCATCCAGCTCATATACAAGCGGTATAGCAGTAGGTATATTTAGTTTCACAATTTCCTCATCAGAAACATTATCAAGATATTTAACTAACGCACGCAAGCTATTACCATGAGCTGCTATAATAACTTTTTTATTTGCTTTAAGTTCAGGCACTATTGTCTCATGCCAATAAGGTAAAAAGCGTTCGACAGTATCTTTAAGACATTCCGTTAAAGGCACATTATCGCCAAGCTCACTATAGCGAGGGTCATTACCCGGAAATCGTTCATCGTCACGAGTAAGCGGATTGGGCGGCACATCATAACTTCTACGCCAGATAAGTACCTGCTCATCACCATATTTCTGAGCAGTTTCAATTTTATTTAATCCCTGTAACGCACCGTAATGTCTTTCATTCAAACGCCATGTACGATAAACCGGTATCCACATAAGATCCATATGTTCCAAAGTTATCCATAAAGTCTTTATCGCGCGTTTAAGCACAGAGGTAAACGCAATATCAAACGTATAGCCTTCTTCTTTAAGCCAACGGCCTGCTCTTTCCGCCTCCTCAACACCTTTCTCGGAAAGTCCAACATCAGTCCATCCGGTAAACCTGTTCTCCAAATTCCAAATACTTTCGCCATGTCTTAATAAAACCAATTTTATCATTTTTTTCTCCCTAAGATTTTTTATAAAAAGATACCGTATCCCTGACAATAACTTCAGGCTTAAGCATTACCCCGCATTTTTTTTTCATCTTACCGTTCACTATTTCCATCAGCATTTTTACACCTTCTTCTGCCATTTCTATTAACGGCTGCCTTACAGTCGTTAACATATAATGGCCGTACGACATAAGCTGATTATCATCAAATCCTATTATGCTAAGGTCATCGGGTATCTTTATCCCTTTTTCCTCCGCAAATATCAAGACTTCTCTCGCGACCTTATCACTACAACAAAATATAGAACTAGGAAATTTTCTCAATTCAAACATCTCTTCAAGCGCAATTCTTGTTTCCCTGTCAGAGAAATTAATTATTTTAACCAATTCTTCTTTATAAGGCAAACCCGCTTTTGCTAACGCCGCCTTATAACCTTCCAAACGTTCCATAGCACACTGCACACGCAAATCACCCGCCAAATGCACTATATCTCTGTGTCCATGCTGAATAAGAAATTCCGTGGCATCATATCCACCTTTAAAATTATCTATCGCCACATAAGAGACGTCTATATCTTCTATCTTTTTATTGATAACAACTATAGGCACGTTTTCTCTTGCCAAACGTCTAAGCTGTTCCATATTTTCAATAACATCAGCAAAGATAATACCTTCAACTAACGAACTGTTATAGCTATCCTTACTGCCGGCTATATGTAAGTGTAAATCTACACCTCTCTTATTTAACGCGGCAGCAACACCCCGTATAGTTTCCAAAGCATAAAAACTGTAAAAAATATCTTCATAACCCGGGATTATCAATCCATAAGTATTCATCTTTCCACCGGCAAGACGTCTTGCATAAAGTAACGGCTTATAATTAAGATCTTTAACTATCTGCTCAAGCTTGACACGATTTTTTCCTTTAACAGAACTCGGATTATTCATGTACCTTGACACCGTCGCGATTGATACCCCTGCTTTTTTTGCTACATCTTTGATCGTTATACTTTTGGTTCTCACCTCGCTACCCCCTTAAAATTAAGAAGCGGCACATATCGATGTGCCGCTTAGATAATCATAATAACACTATAAATAGCTCACTATTTACAGGAAACAATATCCCCTTCCTGAATAGAATAATTACCAACAATCGAGCTTATATCAGCTGCCGCTATGTCTTTCCTTACCTCAATAACATCGATAGTCGCAATTTCTTTTGTACCGCGCAACACAGAGAATTTCATACCAGGTCTGACACCTGTCGTCTCACCTAAATCCATTACAACAAAATTCTCATTCATATTAACGGCTAAAATTTCGCCACGCAGTCCTTTTAACCCTACAATCTCAGGTTTGATCACTATAGGCGGAAGCTCAACCGACGAATTAGAGTTCACCATTTTACCGCCTTTAATAGCATATTTAAGGTCGTCCTGTAATTCATCTAAGGCCATTGATTTATCTCTTAAAATGTTATCTATCTCACTGATACGTGTCTCTAAAGATTCTTTTTTGGAAATGATCTCTTTCAATTTCATCTGGAGATTTTTCTTATCGGCATTAACAACCAATATCTCACGCTTCAACCCGACATTATCACCGCGTAACTTATCCAATTCAAGTATAGCCGTCTTGCGGGACTCACGTTCAGCAACAAGATCACGACTCATTATACTCAAAGTACGTTCTTTTATTTTAATAGCATCCGTTAAACGTTCTTTCTCTTTAGATAGCTCATCTATCTTAATACCAAACTCTTTATTTAACTTAGTAAGCTCAGCTATGTCAGTCTTAGAGTCAAGTAATTCTTTACGCAAAGTTTCCAGCTGAACTTCAAGATCAGCTTTAGCCCTTACAAAATCTACCCAATATTCTTCAGACCCTTCATTACCCGCATAAGTCTGGCCCATCTGTGTAGATGCCGATTTTTCAACAACAGCTACTTTAGGTTTAGATTTTAATTTTTCGACTAAAAGATCACGTTCTTCTGTAAGTTGAGTAAATTTCTGATTAAGTGTGTCTCTTTCCATCTGTATACGGGAAAGCTCAGCACTTATTTTTTCTTTATCTTCTTTTAACTGGCTCTTCTCTTTAGTTATAAGACGGTTCTCGTCCCATAAACGTTTTTTCTCCTGCGTAACAGTCTCAACCTGCTTATTCAGATCAAGGTTTTTACTTTTCAACGTGGTATTTTGAGTTGAATAATTATAACAGAGAAAACCTAACCCGCAGACTACTAAAAAGAAAAATATCGGAATAATTTTATTCATTAAAACCCCCTTTTAATATTTCAATAAAATTATAACAATACATATTTATATTGTAAAGCGTTTTCTATTTTATGATTGTTCAATTTTATATTTTTGTTTTTTTATTTCGTCATTAGGCTGTGATTTCCATCTTTTATGTATCCAACTCCACTGTTCCGGAACAAATCTTATCCAACTTTCTATTATCCCGGTAAGCGTTATAACATTCTTTAATATGGTTTCATTTTTATCGTCGCATAATATCATGTCATGCTCTTTTTCAAACTTAATGTAATGCTTTAACTTATTATCTTTCTCAACTCTATACATATAGCCCGGAACAATCGGTGCCCCTGATCTCAACGCAAAGACCACAGCACCAACAGGCGTCGCCGCGAGCTTACCGAAAAACTTCACCCATACCCCGCCTGTCCCAAAGTTCTGATCCATTTGTATTATTATAATTTCGTTATTCCTTAAAGATCTCAAAATATTAGAAATACATTCTTTGCGTGGATATGAATGTATTGTCTTCATCCCGCATTTTTCTCGTAACGTAGCTAAATACTTTTCAGCTTTAGGGTCACGCATCGGCCGTGCGACTATATTTACATTATATCCTGATTTAGCCATCATAAGACTCATAAGCGGGAAATTACCCATATGTCCGGTAACAACAATAACACCTTTACCTTTTTTAAGAGCATTTCTTAAATTCTCTTCATTTTCAAAATATATATTGTCAAATTTATCGGGGTTTTTAGAGAATTTCAAAAGCTCAAAGGCACACTGCCCCATAAAAATAAAACTGTCTCTTATTATTTTCTTCTTTTCATCAATAGTTTTTTCAGGATAAGCAATTGTCAGACTTTCCATAGCATTCTTCGTATGTTTGGAAACAAAAAATGAGACTAGCCTGCCTAAAAAACCTC
>JAQVMQ010000050.1 GCA_028703535.1 Candidatus Omnitrophota bacterium
CAGGCAAACCGTATCCTCTAGTTATCTTCGCCTGCCCTGTCTCACAACCATTCAACGCCCTGCACTCAGCTAATAACTGAGGCCCGGCAGCTCTATGTATAGCCCCATCTACTCCGCCGCCGCCAAGCAAGCTCGTATTTGCGGCGTTAACAATGCTGTCTGCCTTTATACTTGTGATATCACCCTTAATCAACTCTATTTTTGTTTTCATTACTATCTTAATATTAACAATATCATTTTGCTATTTCAATATATTCTTTGGTCACCCTATAAACAGCCCCTCAATACGTATCTGAAAAATAGCCTCGCGCTTATTAATAAAATTTACGAGACCGCTATGCCGCCATTGAAGCATACAACGTCTAGGAAGAAACCAATAGCGCATGCCGATCTTTAATTCTTTATTCGCTGTTTTGACGATTCCTTCGTATGCTTCTGCCGAATAATATCCAATATCTTTATATTCTTTAGAACGCGGGCCTAAAGGCCCGGTAACACACCATACTATCACACCGTTCGATTCATCTACACTCATAACTATTCCGCAATGAGTTATAGGACACCCGCACGACATACCCAACGGTCTTCCGATTATAATATCACCTGTTTTCACCTCTAATTCTTTAGTCCTTGCTGGATTATGGGGGATAATTGTTTCACGAGGCCCTGGTTCATTAGAAAACGTATCCAAAATAAAATCATATTCTCTTCCCAACGAGTCCTTCCATGAAACAGTCTCCTCATTATATTCTGATCCGCACTCAATACAGCCGTCCGTCATGCATTTCTTATTAGCTTCCGCTTCATCAACCCGTCTGTTACTTAAATGAACACACTTTTCAAGAGCACCCTGCTCATTTAATACCATCCCGGAAAACTGCCAGCACGATTTATATCCGCACAAACCACAATCCAACCCCGGCAGCTGTTCTAATATCTTTTTCCTTTCATCCATATTTATACTCCTTTATTCACCCTGATAAAAAATATCACCTTCCAACGGACGTACAACACCAAAATGCTGGCGCCAACCGATCTCTTTCTTGCCAACACATACCGTACATGTACCTACAGGTGGATTACCTCTTAAAATAAGCGGATAAACTATCTCCTCTGATGAATAAATTTTTTTAACTACCGTATCAATACCTATCCCATACAATGCGTTTGTCTCACAAACCGATATATCAGCGGCAGAATCCATAACCCTTGCGCGAAAGACTTCACGTTCCGCCTGAGAGATAAGGTCAATCTTCGTTACAACCGCAACATCGGCGAGCGTAAGCATAGGTCCGATCTTTCTGGGTAAATTCATCCCGCTAGTCGCCTCCAAAACAACCAACCCCAGAGAACCCTCTATATACGGTGAACAACGTAAACATAACCCTGCCGTTTCAACCAGTAAGATATCTGATCTATTAGTTTTAGCCCATTGGACAGCATCACCAAGGACCATGACATTACAATGATCAGGACACAGCTCTCCCGAATAAACTTTTTTTGCCGGTATACCGAACTCTTTTTCAAATATCTTATCTTCATCGGCATACTGAACATCTATTTTCACATACGAAACATTAAAACCCGCGTTTATCAACCGTTTAGTGACCTGTTTTAAAACCGTGGTCTTCCCCGTAGTAGGCGGGCCGGCACAAATAACAAGTTTCATTTTTCTCCTTTAGCTTTCACACAAAAGACAAAAGTCTTTCTTCCAATACAACGCCATCAACACGTTCACCGTCACGAATCAATTGTCTAAGATGCAATATCAGATCATCTAATTCCTTGATCTTCTCAGCAACCGCTAATTCTTCATCATGCGCGTATACAGTTTTTATCATCGCGCCGTTCCGCATCACAATACGAAAATCCGATAACAAAGCAATACGCGGGTCATGTGTAACAAAAATAAATATCTTTTCATATCGCCTTAACAACTCAAGCGCCTTAGTCCTATCTATACCTGCATTTTCTATCTCATCCAAAAGAATAATAGGCGAATTCCCGATTATGACAGCGTCAGCAATCAACAAAGCGCGCGTCTGTCCACCCGATAACTCTGTCATCGCATTTTTAGGATCAATCGGTTCACCCGTTAACTGATTAGCAAACTCTACAGTTTCACTTATCACACTTAAATCCTTGCCGCTGCACCGTATCTTAGCATGAATGCCTAAAAATTCTTCAACCGGCAGATCCGAAAGAAAATTTGTATGTTGTGTTATAAAAGCTATGGGATTTTTTGACGGGTCATTCATAAATTCTTCAGGCGCGGAAAAACCATTAACCAAAACACGCCGTTTTGTAGGCGTATTATTATCCGCAAAAAGCGCTATATCATCGATTAGTGTCGTCTTGCCTGACCCTGTCGGCCCTACAATACTTATAACATCACCCATTTTAAGAGTGAACTCATAAACCTTCTCCGTTTGCCCGTCTTTACCAACTCCGCCAAATATTTTTAATTCATTAATACGCATAATCACTCCTTTATACAGCACATATTGCTCTCAATGTTATCCCATGGGATAAGTCATAAACATTCCAAAAATTTTTTAACACATATCAGCCAATGTAGTCCCCTCCAGCTTATTAGATATATAATCACGTAATCCTTTGAATAATTTCAGCAGTTTCTTCTCTTTTTCAATCGGCGTAGGCTCATAAAAATACTTACTAGCCGATTCGGTAGGTGCAAGTGCCCCATCAAATAAACGGATGATTTCTGACAATTTTATTTTATCAGGTGCTTTAGCCAACGCATATCCTCCATGCTGGCCCTTAACACTCTTTAAATACCTTGCTCTCTTAAGTGTCAAGAGTATCTGCTCAAGAAATTTGGCCGGAATATTTTTTTCTTCTGCAATTTTCTTAACGGGAAGATACCCTTCAGAATTTCTGCGTGATAAATAAATTAAAGCTAGTAGCGCATATTCACTGCGTAATGTTAATTTCATATTAAATACTTATTATATGACTAATAATATAGGTTTTATCATCTTTTGTCAAGCGGCACAGACAAAACCATACACGATTAAAACATTAGTACCTGAATCAGGTTAAATAGATATCCTGTGATAACGATAGCGGCAGCCGTCACTCCGAAAAATATTCCGATTAACTGTAATCTCATCGCACGCCTTAAAATTACTGCCTCCGGAAAACTCAGGGCAGATGTTGCCATCATAAAAGCTAATGCCGTTCCCAACGGAACACCTTTTCTAAATAAAACTTCAGCTACCGGAACAATCGCGGCACAACTGCCATAAAGAGGTACACCCAAAACAGTCGCGAGCGGCACGGAAAAAGGCCCGGTCTTGCTTATTATTGAATGTATAGTATCTTGCGGCACATAGTTATGAATAAATGCGCCTATCCCCACCCCAAGCAATACCCACACCCATAGCCTACCTGTAATAGATTTTGCTTCATCTATCCCGAAAACAATTCTTTCTTTTATATTTTTATATACTTTCTCGACGGGCCGCTGTGTCTCGCTTACAACTAACCCTTTAACAAGATATTTTTCTAAACCCATCTTCCCCAAAACAAGGCCTGAGACAACACCTATAATGACTCCGCTTAATATATACAGAGCCGTTATCTTCCATCCAAAGAAACCCAGCATTATTATTACCAAATACTCGTTGATTATCGGAGATGTAACTAAGAATGAAAATGTAACTCCCAGCGGTATACCCGCTTCCAGAAAACTTAAAAAAATCGGGATAGACGAACATGAGCAAAACGGAGTTATTGAACCAAAAAGTGAAGCAAAGATGTTCCCCAATATCTTCTTATTGCTTATCCATCCTTTAATTTTATTCTGAGAGACATACGTTCTGATAAAACCGATAAGCGCTATCATGAAAAATAGCAAAAACAATATCTTAACGGCATCATATAAAAAGAAATTTATAATCCCACCAGGCTCAGAACCACGCCCAAACCTGAAAACTGAATATACCAGCCAATCGACTAGTCGCTGCAGCATGATTTATCTTTATCCTTTTCGCTGCTCCCACAGCAACATGGCTTTCCTTTTGATTTTTCTTCAATCTTTTTATCTAGCTTCTCTATCCATTTGCCGATAATTTTGCCTAAAAAACCTTTTTTCCCTTTTAATTCGCTCATTTCTTCCTCCTTGTGATTTTACAACAACCGCCTTCTATTTTTATAGCTTTCACATTTACTAAAGCATCCGCTATTTTTTTATGGGCAGAGACAACTATCCTTGAAAAAGTAGACCGCGAGATCTTTAATCTATCGGCCGCATCCTGCTGTTTTAAACCCTTATAATCAGCTAACCTTAATGCCTCAAATTCATCTAATGTCATAGATACTCCGTCCAAGCCCACAGATGATTTACACTGCGGCCTGAAACATCTTTCACCCGGCTCACATTTAACCCACCGTGTCTTCTTTGGCCTCATAATCTCCTAGTAGTTATGCACATATGTTCATAACTATATTAACAAGCTATTCGCCAGATGTCAAATAAGTAAATCATTGCCTTAAATCTTTTATGTATTAAAATAATGCCTTTAACGTGGAAAGGAAGCAATAATGATCTTCGAAGCAATAATGCTATTATGTTTCGGCGCAGCATGGCCGTTCTCGATATATAAGACCTATAGGTCCGCATCAAACCAAGGCAAGAGCCTGCGATTTATGGTTATTGTAGGTATCGGCTACCTCTCAGGTATAATCTACAAAGCATTCTATCATTTTGACCCGGTCATTTATCTGTATGTACTCAACACAATCTTTGTATTAACAGATATCGTTCTGTATTTTCATAACAAGTCCGTACATTCTGCAAAAACCGCTTAGCTTGTGCTCATGCCCGTAAGCAGACCGCACGCTCTATTTATTTTTCTTTTGCCAACGGTTCCTGGAAGTCTGCCGGTTATTAGCTGTAGCTATTTTCCCTGGCTTACGGCCAGGAACATAACTTTTAGGTTCCGGCCGCGCCGCGGCACCTATAGCAAATTCAGCCGCACGTGAATAATAATCGTTAGCTCGGTCAACAGGTATGGATACACGTATCATTTTTTCTATCGCACGCAAATAATCTCTGTCCGATGCACAACAAAACGAAACAGCGTCACCGTCACTCCCTGCTCGAGCTGTACGCCCTATACGATGAACATAAGTCTCTGGAGCATTCGGCAAATCATAATTTATCACATGTGAAATCGAATCAACATCAATACCGCGCGCAGCAATGTCAGTTGCAACTAAAACACGGATATGGCCAGTCTTAAATTTACGTAACGCCGCAGTACGCGCGCTTTGACTTTTATTACCATGAATAGCTAAAGCAGTGATATTAAGAGTTTGTAATTTTTTAACAACTTTATTGGCAGCATGCTTCATCTGAACAAAGACTAAAACCCGTTTGAGATGTTTTGCCTTTAACAATTGCGCCAAGAGAATGTCTTTCTTATCTTTATCTACAAAGAAAACTTTCTGGACAATACGTTCTACCGCTAACTTATCAGGCGTTACACTTACAAAGACAGCATTATTAACCAATTTTTCTGAAAGTTTAACAACTTCCGGCTCCATGGTGGCTGAGAAAAAAAGAGTCTGCCGTTTTTTAGGAAGCTTCACTATAATACTCTTCACGTCATGGATAAAACCCATATCAAGCATACGGTCCGCTTCATCAAGGACAAATACTTCTGTCCCGTCCAACCGTATATGCCCCTGATTAACTAAATCAAGCAAACGGCCAGGTGTCGCAATAACAATTTCGACACCGTTCCTCAATGCCTGAACCTGAGGGTTCTGTCCGACACCGCCAAAAATAACCGCATGCGATAACTTTAAATACCGGCCGTAATTCTTTACACTATCGCCGATCTGAGCAGCTAACTCACGAGTTGGAGTTAAGATCAAGACTCTGTTCTTACCACGCACACGTGTACGCGGATTTTCCGCCAAATATTGCAGTATAGGCAAAACAAAAGCCGCAGTCTTGCCCGTTCCGGTCTGAGCACAGCCGATCAAATCCCGGCCATCGAGTAAATGCTTTATTGCTTGCTCTTGTATTGGCGTAGGCGTGTGGTACCCCTGATCTGACACAGCATGTTGTAATTCGGCTAAAAGTAATGTAAATACACCACTCGCAGTAACACGCGAATGTGACGATTTATTCTTATTTATCTGCATATCTCTCCATTTGCCATTTTCCTATTTCTGTAATATTAATAAAAATCATAATCAATCTATTTTAAGTTGCTTCTGATTGTAACACTTTTGATTAGAAACGCAAAAATAAAAGAATATATCCACGTTTATTCTATCTCATGAAATCCGTCAAGACATGTAAGTTCATCAACCGGAGCAATTACCCGAATGGTTTTCCACTTATTGGATGCATACCGCAGATAAATAAAAAACGTCCCCAAACAAAATGATAATACTATCATAATCCATGTATTAACAATTGAAGCCCCTATTACAATAAGACAAACATACTGCACAACTACAATAAAAAAATGCAAGCCTACCGTTAGACACATACTCCAAAAAGTGTCCCCGGCACCCCTTAACGCACCGACAAAAGTCACAATCAATGTTTCAAGAAAGACATATAAACACGCGATCCGCAACATAGTAACAGCTATAGGGAAAGCTTCTTTATAAACCATAGTAGGCATAACCGGTTTAAAAAAGCCAACTAATTGTTCAGGAAAAAACATAAAGATAATAAAAATAGAAGCCGAATATAAACTTCCCAACTTTAAGCCGGACATCGTCGACTGATGTGCTATATCTGATCTTTGTGCTCCCATATAACGGCCGACAAGACTAGTGACGCCGATCTCTACCCCTAATAACGGTACAAAAGATACCATATCCCAACTGGTCATGATCGATGTAGCCGTAGCAGCAATCGCCCCCCGTGAATGAAATAAATAAGTCATACACGTAAACGCAGTAAAATTAAGAAACAACTCTAACCCTGATGGATAGCCAAAATTTAATAACTTGCCCATCACCTCTTTATTAAAAACAATCTCTTTGATCGTATTATATTCTTGGACGATTTTCTTACTGAAATAAGTACCAAACAAAATACCCAGTCCGCATATACCTGCTAATATCGTTCCTATCGCAGCACCTTTAATCCCCATTGCAGGAACTCCCAGTTTCCCGAAAATAAAAATATAATTAAGAATAATATTGGCAAACATAGAGACAATCGCTGCTATCATTACGATCCTGGTCTTTCCTATACCGCAAAAGAACCCGCATAATGAACTACGAGTAAGGCTGATAATAATAGAAAATATTATCATATTGAAATATATGATCTGATATACCATCTGTTCGGGATCGATCCCAGAGCCCGTTATTATCATTAACATAATGGGTTTCAATAATAAAAGAATCGGATAAGCCGCAAACGAAATAATCAGACTTTGCATTGTTACACTGGCACACCGCTCTTTCTGCCCGGATCCTAAATACTGCGCAACAAGTGCGGTTGAGTATCCTGTCAAACCCAGAAAAAAAGACATCATAACAAATGAGGACATACCTCCGCCCATTGCCGCGTTCATCTGCAAAGAACCCAGCTTTGAAAGGAACATCCTATCGGTAAAGACCATGACAGTGTCACAGGCATGGGACACTACCATAGGAAGCGCGATAAAGATCATTTCCTTAATACCACCCGGTTTATTTATTTTTTTCATATAACCTCTTAAAAAAATAGTTCGAAAGGCTGAGTATTAACTTATAAGGCAAGATAATACCTCAAACAAAAGCATACGACAAGAATAAGTTGAAAATTACCGAGCTATTTTATCATTAACTTTCAGTCAGAAAAGCACTATATTGGGCCCCATATTATATTTTATTTATCGCACTCAAAACCGCCTTAATAGATGCCATACTTATATCAGCATCTATCCCTGCCCCGAATATCATTCTATCATCTGTTGCTTTGATTCCTACATACGCTATCGCTTCGGCACCTGATCCATGTGAAAGTGCATGTTCCGAATAATATTCTATATCAAACAAAATATTCAAGTACTCCTTTATACCGCGAACAAAAGCATCAACTGGTCCATCACCACCTGACTTAACAACTACCTCTTTACCGTTATACAATATCACAAGAGAAAGTCTAGTTTCTTCCATGCTATCATTCCCTGAATGTATAACACAATGTTTTAATCTGTATTCCCCTTTATCATTCAAATATTCCCTCTCAAAACAATTCTTTATATCGTCTGCCGACAACTCCGATCCTGCATCCTCTGTTATCTCCTGTACTATACGCGCAAACTGCGGCTGCATCTCTTTAGGTATTTTGTAACCCCAGTAATTTTCCATAACATACGCGACACCGCCCTTACCTGATTGGCTGTTAATACGGATAATAGCCTCATAACTGCGCCCGACATCTTTCGGGTCTATCGGAAGATACGGCACATCCCAAATATCACTTCCCTTTTCTTTCTGTGCCTTCATACCCTTACTGATAGCATCCTGGTGTGACCCGGAAAATGCGGTATATACCAGATCTCCTGCATAAGGATGACGCGGATGGACATCCATCCCTGTACATCTTCTGTAAATGTCCGCTATCTCATTGATATCCGAAAAATCCAGTTCGGGGTCAACCCCCTGACTAAAAATATTCAATGCCATAGTAATAATATCCATATTGCCGCTTCGCTCACCGTTACCAAACAATGCGCCTTCAACACGTTGGGCACCTGCCATAACTGCAAGTTCAGCAGACGCAACTGCCGTACCTCTATCATTATGAGTATGTACACTTATAATGATAGACTCTCTTTTTTGGATCTGCCCGCAAAACCATTCAACACGATCGGCAAAAACGTTAGGCGTAGACATCTCAACAGTCGTCGGTAGATTAATTATCACATTCTCACCATCGACCGGGCTCCACGTATCTACCACCGCCGAACAAACTTCATAGGCATAGTCCAATTCAGTACCGGGAAAACTTTCCGGTGTATACTCAAAGCGTATCCCTTTATTCTTCGTATCGTTCCACAATCTCCTTATCAACGCAGCACCTTTAACCGCAATATTTTTTATCTCATCTTTTTTTTTGTTGAACACAACTTCGCGCTGCACAGTTGACGTAGAATTATACAAATGCACTATAGCGTTTTTCGCATCATATACAGAATCAAAAGTCTTTCTGATCAGATGCTCACGGGCTTGTGTCAATACCTGTATCGTAACATCATCGGGTATCCTTTTTTCTTCAATAAGTCTTCGAATGAAATTATACTCAATATCAGATGCC
>JAQVMQ010000009.1 GCA_028703535.1 Candidatus Omnitrophota bacterium
GTCCGGGCGGCTGTATAGGCGGCGGCGGACAGCCTTATGCCGGAGCGAACTCTGTGCCTTTGGATGAAAACAATCTCAGGAAACGTGCTGAGGCACTTTATAATTTTGACAGGGAAAAGACTATAAGGCGTAGTCACGAGAATCCGGATATAATTAAATTGTATGAAGAGTATTTAGGAAAACCTTTAGGGGAGAAATCGCATAAACTTTTACATACAAATTATAAACAGCATTTCCCTAAAGGTGTAATAGATAAAACTAACAGGAATATATAGGGGGTATGGATTATGGTATGTACAAATAAAGAAAAGATAGACGAGTTGAAAAAATACATGGATGAGGTTATGCGGAATCCTTATCCGGAATCTTATCTTATTGCTGTTTTGCATAAGGCACAGGAACTGTATGGATATTTAGACAGGGAGATCATGGATCTTGTCTCCGAAACAATGTCTATTCCTACGGCTAAGATATGGGGTGTTGCGACATTCTATCATTTTTTCAATCTTAAACCGCAGGGCAAACATTCAATTTTTGTTTGTTTAGGGACTGCATGTCATATCAAAGGCAGTGGAGAGATACTTGATCTTATACGGACAAAATTGAATATTGAAATAGGCGAAACTACGCCTGACGGTTTTTTTACATTACGTGAAACGCGCTGTCTTGGGGCATGCGGCCTTGCGCCTGTTGTGATGATAGATGACAAGATATACGGCAATTTGACACGTGATAAAATGATAAGCATATTGGATGGTTTTAAGAGAAAATAAATGGTATAAATTATTGGTCAGACTTTAGCAATGTAAGAAAGGATTTTTATGGCCAAAAAAGTATTAGTAGTCGATGATGACCCACGGCAAGTAAGCGATATAAGATTTCTACTTGAGTCTGAAGGTTATAGCATATTGACTGCTAACGACGGAAGCGCGGGTTATGATATGGCTTTAAGTGAAAAGCCTGATCTTGTTATTCTTGATCTTATAATGCCTATAACCGATGGATTTGAGACAGTGAAGAAATTTGGTGAGAATAGCATGACCGCGCATATTCCTATAATTGCGATAACCGCGATAAGAAGTAAAAAAAATGTTTCTTTTAAGCTTGAACCTGATGTTGATTGGTTTCCGGTTGAGGCGGTACTTGATAAACCCTTCAAAGACGATGTATTTTTAGATGTAGTAAAAAAATATATGGGTTAATGAAAATATATTGTTAGTTAGTCTAATTTTAAAATAATCCCAATTTAATTTGAAATCTGTTAATATATTATTTATTGATGTAAATAATTTAATAGATGATTGATATTTTCGGTAAGGAGCAGCGATTGTGATGAGTATAGAGTATATTTTTTTATTTATTTTTCTTGCTTTTATTTTTGAATATATGGATTCAACATTGGGGATGGGCTATGGTACAACATTGACGCCTGTGCTTTTAATAATGGGTTATGAGCCTTTGCAGGTTGTTCCGGTGGTTTTAATTTCGGAACTTTTTAGCGGGCTATTAGCCGGTTTTTTACATCATAGAGAGGGTAATGTTGATTTTAAACCGAAGGTCATTTGTTTGCCCGAAATAGCCAGGGAGTTGAAAGGATTTGGGTATTTAAGAATATTAAGGGATTCGTTCCCGCGTCATTTAAAGGTCGCGCTTATTTTGGCTGTATGCAGTATAGTCGGGACAGTTTTGGCTGTTTTTGTCGCATTAAATATTCCTAAATTATGGGTTAAATTTTATATAGGGGCTTTGGTTCTGGCCATGGGCGTGACTATACTTATATGTTTTAATAAGAAATTCAGTTTTTCATGGAAAAAGATAGTTGGCCTTGGTTTGTTAGCATCATTCAATAAAGGGATAAGCGGAGGAGGATACGGCCCTATAGTCACAAGCGGGCAGATATTATCCGGAGTTGAAGGTAAAAGCGCTGTCGGCATAACTTCGTTAGCCGAAGGATTGACTTGTGCTGTCGGGATAATAACTTATATTTTTGTATCAAAGAACCCGTTGGATTTGACTTTAGCGCCGTATATAGCTGTAGGTGCTATCTTGGCTGTGCCGTTTTCGGCAAAAAGTGTTAAGAAAATATCGGAAAAAAAATTAAAATTTGCCATAGCCGTTTTGACTATAATATTGGGCGCCGTGACAATATATAAGACAGTCGTTAAATAGTCGATAGTTTTTAGTCAATAGTCATTAGTAGATATTGATTTAAAGGTATATAAAAAGCTATAAGCTGTTAGCTATTAGCGAAAATTATTTTTCCGCCGCAATAATAATTTTTATTCAGACGAATTCGCCGGGGCGAAAAAAATAAAAATAAAATATTGTAGGGGCGGGCTTTAAGTCTGCCTGCTATTATTTTAATTGCGAAGCATCATGAAGGATATTCCATGTCGAGATTAGTAAAAGAAAGTGTTTTGAAAACTTTGCTTAAGATGGCTGTGCCTATGCTTGGTGCTACTTTTGCCATGAACGCGTATAATCTTACTGACACATGGTTTGTTTCAAGGCTGGGTACTGATTCTTTAGCGGCGATGTCTTTTACTTTTCCTGTAGTTATGTTTTTAAGATTTATAATGCGCGGTCTGGGTGTCGGGACCATGACATCTGTTGCTAAAGAAATAGGCGGACATAAAAAAGATAACGCGGCGCAATTAACTACACATTCTATTTTTTTAAATATAATTTTATCGGGTATTATCTTAATTATCGGGTTGGCTGTTATGAAGCCGTTATTTATGCAGTTAGGCGCGCATGGGAATGTTTTAGATTTAACGTTAAGTTATATGCGTATTTGGTATTACGGACTGGCTGTTATATCAATACAAATGATGATAATAGACATTATCATAGGGACCGGCAGTGCGAAAACTGCCAGTCTATTAGTAATAACCGGTACGGTTCTTAATTTCATCTTTGATCCTATATTAATTTTCGGGTTATTTGGTTTTCCTAAAATGGGTATACAGGGCGCGGCATTGGCTACTATTTTGTCTCATTTTATTTTATTATTTTTATCGTTATATCTTTTACATAAAAAATATTGTCTAATATCTTTTAGGCAGTTCTCTTTAGCGAAAGTTCTAGGATCTTGTAGAAAAATTTTACATATTGGTTTACCCAGCACATTAAGTTCGCTCTTAAACCCCATTTCCATAGCAGTGATAATAAAAATAGTGGCGGATTTTGGGCCTGCCGCGGTAGCCGCCTGTGGTGTTGCCGGACGTATTGAAATGTTTGCTTTTATGATACCCATGACTGTGGGCATTTCACTTGTGCCTTTTACGGCGCAAAATTACGGCGCGTCGCGTTTTGATAGAATAGAGGAGGCAAGAAAAGGAACAGTTATTTTTGCTTTAAGTTACGGGGTTATCGCTGCTTTTATATTTTTGTTGATAGCAAGACCGCTTGCGGAGCTTTTCTCAAATAATGAAGAAGTTATAAATGTTTTGGTAAGATATATTTATATAACGTGTCTGGGATATGGTTTTCTTGAGGTCAGCCGTTATGCCGGGTTTTTTATGACAGGAATACATAAGCCGATATCTGCGGCTATATTGAACATTGTCCGTGTAGTTGTTTTTCTTATACCATTATCGTTTTTTGGAGCGAAAGTTTTTGGATTAGAAGGTGTATTCTGGGGAAGGCTATTGACGGATATATCAGTCGGTATTATTAGTATTATTTGGGCGAAAAAACTTTTAGCCGTTAGTTGTAAATGATTTTATTTTTTCAAGCATCGTCTTGAAACTATTTTTTCTACCTTTGAGCTGTTAGCGATTGGAAAAGGGGACGAAAAGGGGACAGCGCCCTTTATCTTACCTTTTCAAGAAAAACTTGACGGTACTATGGGGGGATACAAGTAAGTAGAGTAAGTGAAAGAGAAAACAAAAACGTAGGGGTGGTGCTTGTCTTGCCCGTAATAATATAAAATTTAGCCAATATTCATGTTGGCGGATAGGGGGCGAGTTGCCCGTCCCGTTATTAATCAATTTTATAAAAATGAGGGAGAGGCGGTAAAGAAACGAATTGTAAGCAAGAAGAAACAGCAATGGAAGGGTAGCTCTCAATCTTGAACAGGCAGCAAATTAGTCAATAGTTAATAGTCGTTTCCCGTTCGCTTTGCTCACGGGACTGCCCTTATATGTTGAATTAAGGTTGCGGAGTCGATAGTACAAAAAAATGTTTGTAGGGGCGGAAGGATATCCGTCCGTTAAAAAATGGCAGAAAAGATGAAAAGGAAAAGTACGAAACAGAAGTGGCTTAACCCCGAAATGACACGAGTTAAGCTAAACCCTGAACAGGGAGTATTGAGTTGTTGTGACAATACCGGTCGGGGACTACAGGCTACAGAATTAACTATGCAATGCACAGATCTAATTGGTTGTACGGGTACTGTGCCCGATGGGCTTGCAAGTTAGTTTTAAAATTTTTTAGCGTAGTTGAGTGCTAGCCACTAGCGATATTTGATTTTCCCGACAAAGCCGAGCTCGTCTAGATAGGGCCTAATTAATTTAGCTGGACGATATGAAAAAAAACTAGACCGGTGTTTGTTTGTGAAAGGCTCCGATTTTTGAGTTCATGGGTTGACAATGGGGAGTGATAAAAGAGAAAAAGCAATGGTATGAATTCTTTACCAATTCCAGCCTTGGGGTGCGATTGGTTTCTGATATGAGATTTGGCGCAATATGAGGTGTAATTCACTCTTTTGACTTTTTTAATAAAAATGAGTTGACAAAGATTAAACAATATGTTAGATTCATCTAACAAATAAAGAGGGGCCTAAAAAGAGATTTTATGAAAAGTAAACTTAGTTCTGTAATGGAAGATTATTTAGAAACTATAGCAATGCTCAAAAAACGCGGTGATGGCGTAGTAAGGGTAAGGGATATAAGCGCTTTATTGAATGTTAAGAATCCAACGGTGAATGCGGCCTTAAAAACTCTTTCGGTTAAAGGTTATGTTGTTCATGAAAGATACGGGTATGTTACGCTTACTGTTAAAGGTGAAGAAAAAGCCTATGATATTCAGCGTAAGCACGATATGCTTTTTAAATTTCTTACAGATATTCTAGGTGTTGACAGACATACGGCATCTTTTGATGCCTGTAAAATGGAGCATGCCATAAGCCCTAAGACTTCAATTCGTTTAACTAAGTTTATTGAGTTTTCTGAGGAAGGATTAAATAAAGAGAATCCGCAATGGCTGAAAAATTTCAAACATTATTTAGAAACCGGGAAAAAGCCAAGCTGTAATATGAGGAAAGTAAAAAAATAGAAGAGAAAAATTTTTGTTCATAATGTTAGATTAATCTAACATTTATTTATTAATCTAAATTAGGAGGTTTTATGGAAAAAAGGCTTAATGAGTTATCTATTAACCAAAAAGGGAAAGTCACTGATATTTACGGACAGCAGGAGTTGATAAAGAAATTTTTGGATATGGGGATTATAAGGGGTACCGAAATCGAGGTTGTAAAAGTCGCGCCTTTGGGTGACCCGATAGATATTAAAATAAGGGGCTATCATTTAAGCTTAAGGCGTAATGAGGCAGTAAATATTTCTGTTATGGTTTTAAATAAGGAGGAACGTATATGAAAAAAATAAAAATTAATGTGGCACTTGCGGGTAATCCAAATTCAGGTAAGTCTACAATTTTTAATAATATTACAGGCGCGCGTCAGCATGTTGGGAATTATCCCGGAGTCACTGTTGAAAAAAAAGAAGGGAAGGTCGATTTTAAAGGCTATGAATTAAATATAATAGATCTTCCCGGAACATACGGACTGTCGGCATATTCGGAAGATGAGGTTGTTGCGCGTGATTTTATTATAAAGGAGAAGCCTGACGTAATAGTTCATATTGTTGATTCTTCAAATTTAGAAAGAAATCTGTATCTGGGTACTCAGTTAATGGAATTAGATATACCGCTTGTGTTTGTTATGAATATGAGTGATATGGCAGAAAAAAACAGGCAGTTTATTGATTATAAAAAATTATCAGATTTATTGGGTACAGCGGTTATTCCTACGGTCGGTAATAAGAATCTGGGGACCGATAAAATTCTGGATACAATAGTGAAAATTTATGAAGGGAAGATGAAAATAAAAATGGTTGAGGTTGATTATGGTTCGGAAATAAATGAAGAAATAATTAAAATCACATCAATCATTAAGCGGGAAAAAGATTTAATTTCACTTTATCCGTTAAATTGGCTCGTCATTAAAGTATTGGAGAATGACCCGGAAGTTATGAGTATAGTTAATTCGTATGCGACAGCTTCTGAAGTTATCGCTCAAAAAGATAAGAGCAGGCAGCATCTTTATTTGCATTTTGGTGATAATATCGAGACTATAATAGCGGACAGACGTTATGGTTTTGTGAGCGGCGCGTGTTTAGAGTGTCTGAAGATTACGGTAGAAGAAAGACACAATTTGTCTGACAGGATAGATAAAGTGATTTTAAATAGAGTCTTGGGACTTCCTATTTTTGCTATGGTTATGTATCTGATATTTAAATTTACTTTTACGTTTTCTGAGCCAATGGTTGGTTGGTTTGAGAGTTTTTTTGAGCTGCTTTCGTCCCTAGCAGTGAAATATATACCGGATGGATTAGTGCAGTCTTTTGTTGTTGACGGGCTTATAGGTGGTGTAGGAGGTGTTTTGGGTTTTTTCCCTTTGGTTTTGTTTATGTTTTTTGCGATAGCTTTTTTTGAAGATTCAGGGTATATGGCACGTGCCGCGTTTGTGATGGACAGGATAATGAGCAAGTTCGGGCTTCACGGTAAATCTTTTTTGCCTATGATGATCTCAACTAACGGATGTGCCGTTCCTGGTATTATGGCGACACGTACTTTGTCAAACAAACGAGACAGACTTATAACTATGATGGTTACGCCATTTATGATATGCGGCGCGAAGTTGCCTATTTTTGCTTTGTTTATAGGCGCGTTTTTTTCTGCTGAATATGGTGCCGATATTATGTTTATTATGTATATTTTAAGTGTTATTATCGCGTTTGTTTCAGCGTGGGTTTTAAAGAAATTAGTTTTTCAAGGCGAAACTTCTCATTTTGTTATGGAGCTGCCGCCGTATAGGCTGCCTTCTTTTACGGGGTTATTGCTTAAGATGTGGGAGCGAGGCCGGTTATATTTAAAAAAGGCCGGTACGATAATAGTTGTTATTTCAATTATGATCTGGGCAGGTTTTACTTTTCCGATAAAAGAAGCACCAGATAGTTTAACTGATGAGGCTGCGGCGTCTTTTCAGATTGAAGAAAGTTATGCCGGCAGAATAGGGAAATTTATCGAATCGGTGGTTAGACCTATAGGTATGGATTGGCGTGGAGGTGTTGCGCTTATAGCCGGGGTTGCGGCTAAGGAAGTCGTTGTCAGTACTTTAGGGACAATATACAGTTTAGGTGAAGTTGATGCTGAAGCGCCGGACTCGTTAAAAGAAGTTTTGCAGAAAGATAAATTTTGGAATCCGTTGAAAGCTGTGGCGTTTTTGATGTTTTCACTTATTTATTTACCTTGTTTTGTGGCTATGGCGGTTTTTTATCGGGAAAGCGGCTCTAGTATTAAATGGACATTCTTTCTGATTTTTTGGACTTCTGTTATGGCGTGGGGCGCGGCATTTATTGTATATCAGGGCGGAACTTTATTGGGTATAGGGGTTTAAGAGCGGTGTTTGTTATGAAAAAGGATGCAGTAAATAATAATAAAAATATTAAAGATGATCGGCAAATAAGATGTGCTTGCGGGAAATTGTATATGGTAAGGACAAAAGACGGATATGAATTTAAATGTTCAAGATGTAAAAGGATATATTTGATTAAGTATGAAGATCTCATAGCTGACTATCTTACAAAAGGGAGAAGTATTGACTAATAATATCGGTTTGTAAGTAGTATGCGCGCGGTCAGAGATCATGAATCCGGAACCCATAGAGTATGTGTTCCGGATATTTTTTTAAGGAGGCTAATATGGAGAAGAAAGGTTTGCTGGTTAATAGAGAGGGTGTGGGGAATATTTTTAAGTGTAGTTGCGGGATAATCCATGTAAATCTTAAAGCTATTTCTTTGAGATTTACTGAATCAGCTTTTCTGGAAGTCGCAGGGATGTTTAAAGAAGGGGCGTCAAAATTGATGGATGAAGGATTGAAAATATTGCTAAGTGAACAGGAATAGTGAAAGGAGGTTTTATGAAAAAACAATGTCGATGTAATGGTGATTGCGGGTTAAATTGTAAATGTAAAAATAAAAAAAATGAGAACAAATAGTTTTTAAAAAGGAGGTAGGTTAGATGAGAGTTAAAGGGACTTTGAGTTTATTTCTGGTTTTGGGTTTTTTAATCTTTTCGGTTGAGCATGTTTTTGGCGGTACTACGGGAGAAGAAATTCTAGAGTTGAAACAGAGGATAGAAGGACTTGAAGCAAAACTGGCAGAAGATCGGGAAGTAAGGGAAAAGGAATTTATCGCGCAAAATACATTGAATAGGATAAATGAAGTCTTTGACGGGCTCAGCATAGGAGGAGGCGCTACTTTTATTATGCAAGGTACAAATAATGCTAATGGCGAGAGCCTTTCAAATAATAGCGAAGACTCTACGGATGCGTCTTATTCTATAGATCTTGAGTTTGAGAAAGAATTTAAAGATTACGGCAAGGCATTTATACACTTAGAGACAGGTGATGGATCGGGGGTTGAAGACGAATTGGCTCTTTTTTCATCGGTTAACAGGGACGTGGATGATTCTGATAGTGGCGTATCTGTCACTGAGGCGTGGTACGAGCATTATTTTTCTAAAATACCGTTGGCATTGACTTTTGGTAAAATAGATCCGACTGCCTATCTTGATGGTAATAATTATGCCAATGACGAATGTTCCCAATTTTTAGGGCATGTTTTCAGAAATTCTCCTGTAATAGAATTTCCTGACGATAATGGCGCAGGTATTCATGCCTTATTAGAGCCTTTGGATTTTTTTGATATTGAATTAACATTAATGGACGCTGATGCTGATTGGGAGAATGTAGGCGATAATATTTTCTTTGCGGGACAAGTAAATATTAAACCGGGATTTTACGGTAAAGACGGTAATTATAGGTTTTATGTATGGCTGAATAACAAAGACCATATTAAATGGACTAATAGTTCAGAATCGGAAGAAACAAATTACGGTGCAGGTATTAGTTTTGATCAAGAACTGACTGACATTATGAGTGTGTTTCTTCGTTATGGATGGCAGAACCCGGAAGTTTATGTGGATGGTTCAGATTTTTCACTGGAACAGTCATGGAGTGCCGGTGTGCAGTTTTCGGGAGATAAATGGAATAGAGGTGATGATGTTCTTGCTTTAGCTTTTGGGCAGATAATCCCGTCTGATGATTATAAAAATTGCGCGGCGGTAAAAGGAAATACTGAGAACCATTTTGAGGCGTATTACAACTTCAGAGTTAATGAGCATTTAAGTCTAACTCCAGATATCCAGGTTATTTGGGACCCTTATGGCGGAGATGCCGTTAACGGAGATAAAACGGTTTTTGTAGGGGGCTTGCGTGCACAAATAGACTTTTAATATTAGGGCCTGTTTTCTGAAACCCAGTTTTCGTTTTGGACGGGAACTGGGCTTTTTATTTGACTAGCTGCTCTATCTTGATATTAAGAGGATATGCTATTTTTGTATGGAGGTTTTTAATGAAAAGGAAAAATACAAATAGACAAAGATGGATTAAACCGGAATTAATACAGATAAAGCTTAATCCGGAACAAGCTGTTTTAAGTTGCTGTGATTTTTCTGTAAGAGGTATGAATACTGCCGGAGAATTGTGGTATATACCTTCAGGTCAGTGCTGGAAGGTCGGGTGTTTCGGAGAAACGCAGGCCTATGGTTTGAGTTGAATTTTTAAAAAAGGATGTTTGCTTAGGGTTAATAAAGTAAGACTTTGCATAAATCATTTAACCAGATTTTCTATTTTAGTATTAAGAGATTTAGCTATTTTTGCCAAGTTTTTCACGCCGATATTTTTTTCGCCGCGTTCAATTTGGCCTATATATGCTCTGTGCAGGTTAGCTTCTAACGCAAGGTCTTCTTGTGTCCAGCCTTTTTTATTTCTGTATTTTTTTATATTTGTTCCGACAAGTTTATTTATATTTTCCATATGATTTTCCTTGAATAGGATTATAGAGTATGCTACTGATAAGTCGACTACCTATAGATATCATTTATTGTTTTATCTCTTGACTTTCTGCTACCCAGAGGTATCATTTTAGAAAGGCTTTTATAAAAGAGAATGTTAAGAATGTGTAGTAAAAAACAAAATAAAAAGAGGATATGGGCTGTTTTGGAGATAACTAAGATCAAACTTAATCCCGAACAAGCGGTATTGAGTTGTTGCGCAGTACCTTCTAGGGGGGCAACAGAACCGCCTTTTCAGTGTAGTATATCCGGTTCCGGTAGTGGGGTATGCACGACTCAAGAAGCCTATCTATCTAACAGTTAATCTTTTATGGATAATTTGCCCGGTTAAAAAGGGAGAAAGAGAAAAATGGGAAAAGGGGACAGCGCCCTTTATCTTTCCTTTTCAAGAAAAACTTGACGGTACTATGGGGGGATACAAGTAAGTAGAGTAAGTGAAAGAGAAAACAAGAACGTAGGGTGTGCTTGTCTTGCCCGTAATAATATAAAATTTAGCCAACATTCATGTTGGTGGATAGGGGGCGGATGGACATCCTCCCGTTAAAAAATGACAGAAAAGATGAAAAGGAAAAGTGCGAAACAGAAGTGGCTTAACCCCGAAATGACACGAGTTAAGCTAAACCCTGAACAGGCAGTGTTGAGTTGTTGTGATGTTGTTGCGAGAGCTCTTACCAGTACAATTACTTTTACTAGAGTTTCCCAGTTTCAGTGTAGTGACAGGAATTTATGTCCGGCTACGGACTTTGCTTCTGATGTATCCAGTTGAATTTGTTTTCGTTTATATGATCCAATATAAAAATATTGTATTATTTATATTTTAATGTAATACTGTTTTGTGAATTTATATATAGGTGAAGGCTGTTACTTTTACGGGGAGAGGTAATATGGCAGGGTTTATAAAAAAAATATCTAAAACTGCGGGGCACTTGCCGGGTGAGCTTATACACATAGGTGAGAATACCGGCAAAAAGGTCAAAGTATCCGTTATGGATTATGATCCTGACGCTTTTCGTGAAAAGACAGATATCAATATAGACGAAGCACTTTCTTTTAAAGATAACAATAGTATTACATGGATTAATGTAGATGGTCTGCATGAATTGGGGATTATAGAAAAAATAGGTAATAAATTCGGGCTTCATTCTTTAACACTTGAAGATATAGTCAATACGGGGCAGCGCCCGAAATTTGAGGATTTTGAATCTTATATTTTTATAGTTCTTAAAATGGTCATGTTTGATGATAAAAATAAAGAGATAACCGCTGAACAGGTCAGTTTTATATTGGGAGAAGATTTTGTTGTTTCTTTTCAGGAAAAAGAGGGAGATGTTTTTGACCCTATACGCGAACGGATACGCAAGGCAAAAGGGCGTGTAAGAAAAATGAAAGCGGATTATTTAGCGTATAGTCTTATAGATGCGGTTATAGACAATTATTTTTCTATTTTAGAGAAACTTGACGATAAGATAGAGATCATAGAAGAAACTCTTATATCCAATCCCGAGCCTAACACGTTAGGGGATATTTATAAACTTAAACGTGATATAATTTTTTTAAAAAAATCTATATGGCCTTTACGCGAAGCGGTTAATAGTTTAGAGCGGACCGAATCTGATATTATAAGTGAGAATATGGGTGTGTTTTTTCGTGATATATATGATCATACCATACAGGCAATAGATACTGTTGAAACTTTTAGGGACATGGTTTCGGGTATGCTTGATATTTATTTGTCGAGTATAAGCAATAGAATGAATGAGATAATGAAGGTTTTAACTATTTTTGCCGCTATTTTCATCCCGTTGACTTTCATAGCCGGCATTTACGGTATGAATTTTGAATTTATACCGGAGCTAAAGTGGAAATGGGGCTACTTTATGGCGCTTAGTATAATGTTTCTTTTGGGGACGGGTATGCTTTTTTATTTTAGAAAGAAAAAATGGATCTAAGGAGAAAGAATTATGGATATTAAAAAATTATCTTTAATTATTTCGGGAACATTAATTTTAATATTTTTTTTACAGAATACCCAAGTGGTGACTATAAGAATTCTTTTTTGGCAAATTTCTATGTCGCGTATTATCTTGTTAGGTATTACTTTATTGGTGGGTATGGTTCTGGGTTTTTTTGTGGCTAAGCGAAAATATAAGTAAGATATATTTGGGAGATTAATATATGAGCAAGAAAAAGATATTTTTTTATGATGCGAAACCTTATGATAAGGATTTTTTTAATAAGGCTAATGAAAAGTTCGGGTATGATATACAATACTTCGCCGGTCATTTAAATCCCGATACAGCGAGATTAGCTAAAGGCAGTGATGTCGTGTGTGCTTTTGTTAATGACGCGGTTAACGCTGATGTTATAAGCGTATTTAAAGAGAATAATATCGGCATGATAGCCTTGCGCAGTGCCGGTTATAATAATGTCGACCTCAGAGCTGCCTATGGCAATATACACGTTGCGCGTGTTCCGGCTTATTCACCTTATGCGGTTGCTGAACATGCCGCGGCGTTGATGCTTACCCTGAATCGCAAGACGCATAGGGCGTATTACAGGACACGTGACGGAAACTTTTCAATAAATGGTTTTCTTGGCTTTGATATGTATAAAAAAACTATAGGTGTTGTAGGGATTGGCAAGATAGGTAAATGTTTTATAGATATTGCGTTGGGTTTTGGTATGAAGGTTATAGCGTATGATAAGCTTCGGGATGAGTCTTACGCGGATAAAAAAGGCTTTAAATATGTAGAACTTAATGAGTTATACGCATGTGCGGATATTATTTCACTGCATTGTCCGCTTAGTCCTGAAACGCATCATCTTATAAATGAAGAAAGTATAAAGCGGATGAAAGAAGGTGTCATGATCATTAATACCGGACGTGGCAAATTAATTAAAACGGAAGCGCTGATAGCCGGTTTAAAAAGCGGGGTCATAGGTTCTGCAGGTCTTGATGTCTATGAGGAGGAGTCGGAATACTTTTTTGAGGATTTTTCGAATGCGGTAATCGGTGATGATGTTCTCGCCAGGCTTTTGACTTTTCCTAATGTGCTTGTCACTTCGCATCAAGGGTTTTTTACTAAAGAAGCTCTCGCAAATATTGCGGATACAACATTGGACAATATTAAAGAATACTTTGACGGTGGTTTTTTAAAGAATGAGATATGTTATAAGTGCGAGAAAGAGTGTTTAAAGGTTAAGGACAAAAGGTGTTTTTGATAGTTTTTTGTTTTAGTGATTTGTTTTTTTGATATAATATAAAATAAATGAGTAGTTCAAATTTGTTTTCAAAAATCAGATATTATATAGAAATAGGTCGTAAGATGCAACAGCATCTTACGAAATTACCTGATGACTGGCCGAAATTTCAGGAAAAGTTTAATAGAGAAGTTGATATTCTTTTTTCAGATATAATGAATTTTGAAAAAAGTGTTTTATCTCGGGGAGATATAGATACTTTTTTTAAAGTAAAAAATTTCTTTATAAAAAATTTTAGAAACCAATTTCGGCAGGGTGAATATTGTATCTGGAGCATTGATAAACCTTATGGATATGCTGGTGACTTTAAAATTATGGAAGATATTTATAGGAATGCACCTTCGACAACAGGTTTTGGGCGTTTATTTGATAATTATTTTCAATCTTCTGCTATTTCTGTTGCTGTCAGAAATCGTAAAGAAGATATCAAAAAATTTATTTTTGATTTTGTAAAAAAGAAAGAGGGTAAACATGTAGGAGTCGTAAGTTTAGCTTGCGGACCTTGCCGAGAGTTGAGGGAACTGCTGGCTACGGATAGGAATTTTTTTAAAAATGTAAGTTTTGAGTGTGTTGATAATGACAGTCGTGCAATAGAATTTTCTAAAAAATTATTAGAAAAAAATAATAACATAAGATTTTTTAAGAGAAATGCTTTACGGATTGCTCTTTCAAAGAATATTTCAAAAAAAATATCGCAACGGTATGATGTTATATATTCTGCAGGGTTGTTTGATTATTTAAATAAAAAAATTTCCATGAAATTGATAGAAGCTCTGAAATCATTATTAGTGGCTGGAGGAAAAATTATCATAGCCAATGTTACAGATAAATACTCTAATCCATCTGTTTGTTTTATGGAATGGGCTGGCGATTGGAATCTTATATATAGAAGCGATAACGAGTTAAAAGATATTTTTATCAAATCAGGTTTTAATAAAGACGATATTTATATGAAGAGCGAACACCAGGGTATAGTAAATTACATCATTGCTTCAAATTCAGAGTAGCTTATATGAGCTTTTATGCGTTGAGCGGGTTGATTAACGGTATAACCAGTACTGTCTTAGGAATTTTTATTTTTCTTAAAGTCAGGAGGCGCGGGGATAACCCCTTATATATTTCTTATGTCTTTTTTTGTTTAAGTGTATCTGTTTGGAGTTATTTTTATTTTGCTTGGATGATAACCGGTATCCCTCAAAAGGCATTGTTATATTCGAGATGTCTTATGATGGGGGCTATGTACATACCTATCTTTTATTTACATCATCTTTTATATTTACTAGGTAATTTTAATGAAAAAAAAGCTATAATTTTCTTTGGCTATTTATTTACTTTTGTATTTTTATTATTTGGTTTCAGCCCTTATTATGTTGAAAGTGTTAGCTTGAAATTTTGTTTTGAATTTTGGCCTAATCCCGGAATTGCGTATCATATGTTTCTTATATTGTGGTTTTATTTCGTGGCCTATGGTGTATATATACTTCTGCGGTCATTTAAAAATACTACCGGTGCAAAAAGAAACCAAATTAAATATGTTTTATTTGCTACAGTTTGTGGTTGGCTGGGAGGTGCGACAAATTTTCCTTTATGGTATAACATAAAAATTTTTCCTATAGGCAACATTTTAGTTTCTGTATATGTGATAATTACGGCTTACGCTATAATCAAACACCATTTGATGGATATACGGATAGCCCTTACGCGGACCGGGGTATTTATATGTGTTTATGTTATAGCTTTAGGTTTGCCGTTATTTTTGGGATATAAATACGATATGTGGAAAACAGCGGCTTATTCTTCTATTATCTTGTCTTTTATGGGTTCTTTTGTTTATGGTTATTTTAAAAGAAGAGCGGAGAATGCGCTTTTAAAAGAACAGATACGCTATCAGGTTACGTTAAAAGATTTCTCCTCCAAATTAATATTTATCAGAGATGAGAATGAACTTTCAGAGAAACTTGTTTCACGGATAATGGAGATAGTAAATCTTAAGTTTTGTGCGATGTACATTTTCGACAGGGATAAGCTTTATCTTAAAAATATAAAATGTAATGGTGATATTTCTTTGCCCGAAAAGATATCATTTAATGATAAGTTTATCAGAGCATTTAAAAATATTAATATTCCTATATTGGGAGAGGACCTTCCTGAATTTAAAGATTTGGAGATTGGTATGGTTGCTCCTTTGTTTTCAAAACAAGAATTTTATGGTTTCATTGTTCTAGGGCAGAAAACAAACAATATTATGTTTACCGATACCGATATTGATGTTTTTAGCATAGTATCCAACCAGGTGTCTTTGGCCTTGTCTGAGATATATTATTTTAACGAATATAAAAAGGCGATTGAAGAAAAGTTTAACATACTAATTGAAAAAGAAAAATTAGAAAGTGCTTTTCAGATATCGGAGGCTTATCGTCATGAACTGGGCAATATAATAAATATTATTTCCATGTCATTGGGGGATATAACTTTTACCGAAAATTATAATCCGGGTAAAGAAGAAATAGAGCATGCCGCAGGTTCTATCTTGGCCAATGTAAAGCGCGCGCAGTATGTTTTTGATGTTATTAACCTGTATAACGAACATTCTGTTTCTGAATTTAAAAAAGTTGACCTGTCTGAGATTTTGTCTTCTATTATCAGGGGATATGAGAATGAATGTAAAGCCTGTGGCATAGATATTAGAAATAAAATAAAGAAAAATATATTTTTTGAAATAAACAGGAATTTTGAATTTGCTTTTAAATATTTGTTAGAAGGCGCTATAGGAGCTATAAGGTATACCTTGCCGGAAAATAAGATTATGGAAGTTGGCCTTGAAGAGACGGCCGGTAATATTCATTTGAGGATCTCTGACACAGGAGGTAACGCGGCAGAAAATAAATTTTATAAAGGTGTAGGTATAGTTCGGGCTAAAGACGGCGGTATATGTTATTTTTTGGCTAGGCGTATAATGTTTGATCATAACGGTACATTTAAGGTCAAGCCCTGTTATGATGCTAAAGGAACAGAGTTTGTTATTGAGTTTGATGTAACAAAATAATTTTATGAAAAAAATACTTAATATATATACAAAATATATGGCTATCTGGGTATTTTTCTTTGGGCTTATCGCTTATATTTATCCTTCGCCGTTTGTTGCTTTACGCGGATATATGGATTTATTTTTCGCGCTTACTATGTTTGGCATAGGGTGTGTGTTGAATATAGACGATTTCAAGAAGATATTAAAAGAGCCTCAAATAGTAGCTATTGGTTCTTTTATGCAGTTTACTCTTATGCCGTTAGGCGCTTTTTTAACATCAAAAATACTAAATTTACCTGATGAAATAACACTAGGCCTTATATTAACATCTGCCGCGCCGGGCGCTATGGCGAGCAATGTCATGAGTTATGTGGCAAAAGCCGACGTGGCATATTCTGTTAGTTTGACTACGGTTTCTACGCTTTTAACACCGGTCATGACGCCGGCTATTACTTATTTTTTGGCAGACTCTATATTGCATGTAGATTTTTGGGCAATGTTTTTCAGCATAATCAAGATGGTCATTGCTCCGCTTATTTTGGGTTTATTTTTGAAATATAAATTCGCGAAATCAATTGAGAGAATAGAACCGGTTTTCCCGGCAATATCAACAACGTTTATAATATTTATATGTTCGCTTGTGATAGCCTTAAACAAAAATTTTCTTGTGATGCTCACCGGCATGGTTTTAGCCGGGGTTTTTCTTCTTAATATATGGGGCATGTCTTCAGGCTTTTTCTTTGGTAAATTATTTAAAATGAACAAAGCACGGTGCCGTACGCTTTCAATAGAAATAGGCATGCAAAATGCCGGTTTGGGTTCTGTACTTGCGCTAAAACATTTTAGTGAACGTGTCGCCATACCGGCGGCATGTTTTGTTTTTGTATGTATATTCACAGCAGCTATAATGGCTGAAGTTTGGGCAAGGGAAGAGAAGGCAGCTGTTAGTCTTTAGCTATTATGAGAAATTTATCTTCCTCAAAAGATGGGTTGCCAAAGGCTGAAAAATAATGATACGAAGATTTTCTTTATTGGGCTTCTAATACCGGTAAAAAGAGTATGAGTTTTACTTATAAGGTTACAAAAACTAATAAGTTAAAAGTTAAAACTTCAGACGGTGACATCCTCTATCCTTCAGGTGTTTTTTCGGTTGATAATAATTTTCTTATATATGAAGTTACTGAATCTGTAACATGGCGCAGAAAATACGGAATATCAAAGAAAATAGTTTTTAAAGGAAACTGGTCGATAGACAAAAATAATAATTTAAAATTTTCTCTAAATCGTGCCGAAGGTGAGGGCGGGGTTGAAAAAATATCGTTTGATACAAGCCTAATAGAAACAAAATCTGATTATTTAATATTTTCAATAAAAAGCTGTGGTAAGCCCGGTAATTATAAATGGACTATGTGCCGGCTTAAAGGAAAATGGCAGGCCGATAAATATAACCGCATACAGTTTTTAGTTCAGAAAACAAAAGAGCCTGACGTGTTGACGTTCAAGGGTGTGTGGACTGTTAAAAATAATACATTTACTTATATTTATAGACGTTCGGACCTTGCGACTAAAACAAAAAAAATATCTGAATTGCGATTTGAAGGTTATTGGCATATAAACGAAGCAAATCGATTGGTTTATTATTTTGACATAAAAAGTAATCCGTCTTTTGTTTTTAAAGTTCATTTACAGACACCTAATATTATAGGCAAAGATGGTGTTATTAAGTATCGCGTGGGTATAGGTTTAAAAGGCAGCAATACATTCAGAGCTAAAACTATAGTGCTTTATGGTGTTTGGAAGTTCAGCCGTAAAGGGGGTATTTCTTTTGAAATAGACTACGGACGCAAAAGAGCAAATATTATTGATTTTAATGTTTTTGTGAAATTATGTGAGAATGATAAGATAACTTTTTCGTTGTTAAGCAAGGAAGGGGCTGATCTGCGGTTAAGCCTTGAATTTAGTAAGAAGTTTCTAAAAAATAAAGCCGAATGGTTTGTTAAGTTGTTTACTGAAGGCAGTTCTAGCGGGGTGGAGTGGGGTATTAATATCCCGTGGTAATGTGATTTCTAGTTTCACTCGTAGTATCAGAATATATTAAAAGTTTATAAGTCTTTAATCCACAGAACGTTGTGTTATCTTTTTTGGCGAGCTAAAAAAGAGTATAAAATTATTGACAAAGAACAAAATATATTTTATACTCTAATCGTGAAAAGAATCACAATAAAAAATTAAAGTATAAGCCGATGAATAAGGAGAAAACACAGTATATGATAGACGTTAATGAGAAAAAGTTCTATAAAGTTGATGATATCGTGAAAAAACACGGTTTTAAGAAGATGAATCTTATAGCGATATTACAGGAAATACAGGGAGAATATCGTTATCTTCCTGAAGAAATTATGACTTATGTTGCGACTGTTATGAATTTACCCTTATCTCATATTTTTGGTGTTGCGACGTTTTATTCACAGTTCAGCTTAGAGCCTAAAGGTAAGTATGAGATAAAGATATGTGACGGGACTGCCTGTCATGTAAGGGGCAGCGAGCCGATAATCAAAGCTGTGCGTAATAAGTTGAATTTAACCAAAGATAAAAAAACTACTGATGATTTGCTGTTTAGTTTAGAAACCGTGAGTTGTCTGGGGGCATGCGGGCTTGCACCTGTGGTTGTTATCAACGATAAAGTGTATCCCCAGATGACTCCGGAAAAAATAAGTAAAGTTATAGATGACCTTAAAAGTCTAAAGAAGGAATAAGTATGGGCCGAAAAATAAAAAACCGCGAAGAATTTGCTGATTTTAAAGGTGCGGCATTTAAGAATTTTGTAGAACACGGCGCACGAGTTCTTATATGTTCAGGAACGGGCTGTATGGCTAACGGCGCGATGGATGTGTATAACGTATTTTTAGAATTGAAAATTAATGTTAAGTTTAAGAATACTGAGAAAGATATAGCGTTGGTTAAGACGGGATGCCGAGGGTTTTGTGAGAATGGTGTTCTTGTCGATATAGTTGATGACGGGGTGACTTATGTTAAAGTCAAAAAGGAGGATGTAGCTGAAATAGTGGAGAGCCATTTAAAAAACGGGCAGATAGTGCAGCGTCTTTTATATCATGACCCTAAAACTGATTCCAGAGTAGAAAAGAATAAAGATATTAATTTTTATGCTAAACAAAAACGTACGTCTTTGGCTAATTGCGGACATATCGATCCCGAAAGTATAGGTGAATATATATTTGTCGGGGGATATGAATCGTTATGGGATGTTTTAAGTAAAACACCGGATGAAGTATGTAAAACAGTTTCTGAAAGCGGATTGCGCGGCCGCGGCGGCGGCGGGTTTCCTACAGGGCGTAAATGGGAGTTTGTTAAAAACGCCGAAGGTAAAAAGAAATACGTTATTTGTAACGGTGATGAAGGCGATCCGGGCGCGTTTATGGACAGAAGTATAATGGAGGGTGATCCGCATAAGCTTATTGAAGGTATGATAACAGCGGCTTATGCTGTTGGTGCTGATGAAGGTTATATCTATGTGCGGGCTGAATACCCGCTGGCTGTTAAAAGATTGCGTGTAGCGGTTAAGCAGGCTGAAGAAATCGGCGTTTTAGGCGTAAATATATTCGGTTCGGATTTTTCGTTTAAAATAAAAGTTAAAGAAGGTGCCGGCGCTTTTGTTTGTGGAGAAGAAACAGCGTTAATGGCGTCAATTGAAGGTGAACGCGGTATGCCCAAATCTAAGCCGCCTTTTCCTGCTAATAAAGGGTTGTTTGGCAAGCCGACATTGATAAATAATGTCGAGACTTATTCCAATGTTCCGTTGATAATGAAAAACGGTGCCCAATGGTTTAGGAAATTGGGGTCACCTAAAAATCCCGGGACTAAAACTTTCGCGTTGACAGGGGAGATAAATAATTCAGGGCTTATTGAAGTACCTATGGGTATGACGTTACGAGAGATAGTCTTTGATATTGGCGGGGGTATACGTAATGGGAAAAAATTCAAAGCTGTTCAGATCGGTGGTCCGTCCGGCGGATGCTTGACCGAAGAACATTTGGACCTTCCGCTTGAATATGAGACTTTGATAGAAGTTGGGGCTATGGTTGGCTCAGGTGGGTTGGTTGTTCTTAATGAAGATACTTGTATGGTAGAGATTGCGAGATTTTTTATGCATTTTACCCAGAACGAATCCTGCGGTAAATGTGTTTTATGCCGCGAAGGTACTAAAAATATGCTTAAGATATTAGAAAAAATAGTCGAAGGTAAGGCTCAACTTTCTGATCTTGATCTTTTGGAAGAATTGGCACTTGCGGTTAAGGACGGGTCTTTGTGCGGACTTGGCAAGACTGCGCCTAATCCGGTTTTGTCTACTCTGCGTTATTTCAGAGATGAATATTTAGCTCATATAATTGATAAACGCTGTCCAGCCGGTGTATGCTCAGCGCTTAAAATGATTGAGATAGATGAACAGTTATGTAAAGGCTGTAGTAAATGCGCTAGGCTTTGTCCGGTAGGTGCTATAAGCGGTGAGATAAAGAAAACCTATAAGATTGATCAGACTAAATGTATTAAATGCGGTGCGTGTTTGACAGCATGCCCGTTTAAAGCGATAAAAGAGGTGTAAAAATGGATAAAAAGGCTTGTGATAAAATTTTGTATATTGACGATAAGCCTTTTGCGATAGGTAACGAAAAGAATTTATTGGAAGTCATACGTAATGCGGGGTATGATCTGCCGACCTTTTGTTACCGTTCCGATCTTTCAGTTTACGGTGCATGCCGTATGTGTGTTGTTGAGATCGAAGGTAGAGGAGTTCAGGCCAGTTGTACGGTTCCGCCCGAGCCGGGTATGAAAGTTACAATAAACACCGAAAAAACCAGACGTATACGGCGTATGGTAATAAAACTTTTGCTTGCCAATCACAGTAAAGATTGTACGACGTGTTCTAAAAGCGGAGAATGCGATCTTCAGGAAGCCGCTAGTAGATTGGGTATAACTGATATACCGTTTGAATGTGAGGAAAAAAAACACCCGCTTGATACGGGCAATCCGGCTGTTATAAGGGACCCTAATAAATGTATCTTATGCGGGGCGTGTGTTAGGACTTGCCGTGAAATACAGGGTAAAAGTGTATTGGATTTTGTTTATCGCGGATCGAATACAATAGTATCACCAGCGTTTAAAAAAAACCTGGATGAGGTCAACTGTACGTTTTGTGGGCAATGTGTTGCGGTTTGTCCAACGGGTGCTTTACGTATACGTTCTGAGCTTGATAATTTCTGGAAAATGGTGTTAGATAAAAATAAAAAAGTCGTTGTACAGGTCGCGCCTGCTGTGCGTGTTGCCTTTGGCGAAGCATTTGGTATTAAGCCCGGAAAAAATCTTATAGGTATGATAACGGCGGCGTTACGAAAAGTCGGTGTCGACAAAGTATTTGATACTACGTTTGCAGCTGATCTTACCATTATGGAAGAAGCGACTGAGTTCGTTAATATGCTTAAAAGTAAAAAAGATTTTCCATTGTTGACTAGCTGTTGTCCTGCGTGGGTTCGGCATGTTGAACAGAAATATCCGCAGTTTATATCGCATTTATCTACTTGCCGTTCTCCACAGCAGATGTTCGGCGCGGTAGCTAAAGAGTTGTTATCTAAAGAGTATGGCATTAGACGAGAGGAAATATGTGTTGTGTCTGTTATGCCGTGTACGGCCAAAAAGTCCGAGGCCAGACGTAAGGAGTTTAGTGTCAATTCTGACCCGGATGTAGATGTAGTTTTGACTACCCAAGAATTAATCAAGATGGTCAAAGCGGGAAACATAAATTTTTCTGCGTTAGAACCGCAAGAGATGGATTCACCTTTTGGCGTTTTTTCAGGAGCGGGTGTGATATTCGGTGCCTCAGGCGGTGTCGCTGAGGCGGCTTTACGTACTGCGTATAAACTTGTTACGGGCGAGGCGTTGGGTGAGATTGAAATTAAACCTTTGCGCGGGTTGAAGAGCTTTAAAGAATTTGCTGTTAATATCAAGGGTGAGGTTATCAGTGTCGCAGTTGTTAATACTTTATCGCAAGCAAGTAAGCTGCTTGAAGATATAGCGGCGCATAAAGTCCATTATCATCTAGTTGAGGTTATGGCGTGTCCCGGCGGATGTATCGCGGGTGCCGGTCAGCCATATAGCATTGATCGTATGGCTATTAGAGAAGGCCGACTTAAGGGACTTTACCAGGATGATGTGGATAGTAGAATTCGGGTTTCTTATGAGAATGAAGAAGTTCAGAAATTATATGATAAATGGCTGCAAAATCCTAATAGCGAAATTGCTCATCAATTTCTTCACACGCATTATCATAATAGGAAACGTATTACAGGTGAAGATATAGGCCTTTTCCGTAAAGGATCTGAGGTTCTGCCTAAAACTACTGTTTGTGTTTGTGTCGGTACATCATGTTATGTGCACGGTTCATATGATTTTATCGAGGCGATAATGGCTAAGATCCGTGCTGAAGGGCTGGAGGATGCTGTTATGGTTAAAGCTACGTTTTGCCTGCAGCAATGTGGGCATGGTCCTAATATAAAGATAGATGATCAGATTATAAGTCATGCTACTGTTGATAGGGTGTCTGAGATTTTTGATAGATATATACGTGTGAAATACAAGAAATAGTGAAGGGATATTTATGCGAAATGATTTACCAAAACCTACTTTACGACGTTTACCCATATATTTTAAGTTATTTAACGATGCCTTAGCCGAAGGGAAAACGCATCTTTCCAGTCATGAGATAGCGAGTGACCTTGGAATTGATTCTACTCAAGTACGTAAGGATATTGCCATGACAGGTTATGTAGGCAAGCCCAAATCCGGATTTGAGATCGAAGGGTTTATAAAGCATTTGAAAGTATTTTTGAAATTACAGCGCAAGAAAAAAACTATAGTGGTGGGCATGGGGAATCTTGGTGTGGCTATATCGCGTTATAAAGGTTTTGATGAATACGGGCTTGATATTGCGGGATTATTTGACAGTGATTTGCACAAAGTCGGTATGAAAGTCAGAGATTGTAAGATAAGCCTTGTTGTTGAGATGCCGGATTTTATACGCGAGAATACTGTTGAAATAGCTATATTGACTGTACCTATGGATGAGGCTCAAGCGGTTACTAATCTTCTTGTTGAAGCGGGGATTAAAGGTATATGGAATTTTACACCGGCACAACTTAAAGTTCCGGATAATGTTATTGTTTGGTCACAGGACCTTATGGCGGGATTTATGACACTTTTACTGTTGATGCAGCAAAAAGAAGAGGATATAGTTGTTGACGGAGAAGATGCAAAAAAGCATGAACTGCGTATTTGTATGGGTTCGGCGTGTCATCAATTGGGCGCGTTTGATGTATTGCAAGCCATGAAGAATTTTCTTAAGCAGTATAATGTTGAGAATCGGGTACATTTAAAAGGAGCTTTTTGTCTTGGCCATTGTGCTGAAGGGATAGCAGTAACGTTGGACGATCAGCTGATAAAGGGCGTGCGTATCGAAAATGTGGAAGAGAAATTTGTTAATGAAATATTACCTGTCATCCGATAAAAAAGGAGTGTATAGTGAAAGACTCTAAAGATTCTTTGTGGCGGTTATTATGGGATTATGACCCGAACGGTTTATTAGTAGTCGATCTTGATATGAACATAAAAGTTGTTAACGCGGCGTTTTGCGCTATGGTCCAGAAGACAAAAGCCGATCTTTTAGGGAAATCTGCGGTAGGTATAATAGATGATATCGAGGATTTTAAAAAAGTCTGGCAGGACAATAAGATCGTCAAAGCCGAGGAGAAAGATTATCCGAAGTATGATTTGCATGTGAGGCGTGTATTGTTTCCTATACGTAACGAGAATATCATCGCGTGTATTATGGTCGATGTTACCGATGAATGGCGTCAGAAAAAAGAAATAGCCAGAATGCGTAAAGAAACTATAGAGCGCGTTAATCATGTGGTTGATAAACAGATGAAAGTTGTTCAGGAGATAGCCGGTTTGTTGGGCGAGACGACAGCCGAGACAAAAGTAAGTTTGCTTAAACTTGTTGAGATGCTTCAGGAGGGTAACGAATAAATATGCTTTTTTATGAAGTCGCCAACATGAGCCTGCATAAACACGGTGAAGAACTTTGTGGTGATACCGTTAAAATAAGTAAATATCCCGGAAGAACAATAGTTGTTTTGTCGGACGGGCTGGGCAGCGGCGTAAAAGCTAATATACTTTCAACTTTGACTTCAGAAATAGTTAATACGATGCTTTCTAACGGAGTGTCTATACAGGAAGTGCTGGATACGATGGTGGCGACTTTGCCTGTATGTAAGGTGCGCAAGATGGCCTATGCTACTTTCTCTATTTTAGACATAAATGAACGCAAAAATATTTATCGTGTTATAAATTCTGATAGCCCCGCTATATTTCATATGCGTGACGGTAAAGTAATCGAAAACAAAACCAGTGCTATCAAGGTTCGTGATAAAGAACTTACTTTACAGGAAGGCGAAATTCATGAAGGAGATTTTCTTGCTATGATATCAGATGGCATATTATGCGCTGGGCTTGGCGGAAAGCTTAATTTCGGTTGGCGCTGGGAACAGGTATCAGAGTTTTTAGAAAGTGTTCATAACCCGAAAATGTCGGCACAGGATGTGACCGAAAAGATAATAGAGCAGACAAGAATACTGTATGACGATTATATAGGTGATGACGCTACATTTGTCGGGGTGAACGTGCGGCAAAGAAGAAAACTTGCTTTGTTTACCGGCCCGCCGATCAATAAAGATGATGATGATAAATATTGTCGTGAGTTTCTTGCGTTTAACGGTATTAAAATCGTATGCGGAGGGACTACTGCGAATATTTTGGCGAATTATTCCAATACTTACGTAGAAACAGATGTTTCTACTATGACACAGGATTGTCCGCCTGTAGGTAAAATGGAGGGGATTGACCTTGTAACGGAGGGAATAGTTACTATATCTAAAGTTATGGATTTTTTCAAAAATTATCATGGCCGTTACGAGAATATAATTGAAACGAATGACGGTATTAATCGGCTAGTAAGATATTTGATTAATGCTGATCACATACATATATGGGTAGGACAGACCATAAATCCGTTTTATCAGAACCCATTGCTTCCAAAAAATGTTTCAATACGTCTTAATCTTATGCGTGAACTGGCTAATTTTTTAAAATCATTGCATAAAGATGTAGTCTTAAAGCTTTGCTAATAATTTTTTTAATTATTTTGTTTTAGCGAGTAAACTGCGGTTACTTGATACCGGATGGCTTTAGGTGTATTATATGGGAAATGGATAAGGAGAAAACAATTAATAGAAATAAACTTGTCTGGTTGAAGCCGGAAATAATAAAGATAGCGCTCAACTCTGAACAAGCGGTATTGAGTTGCTGCGATAATTCAGGGAAAGGTATATCTGAGGTTTCTTGGACTCCCTATTCGCAGTGTGGGGGTATGTGCGTTGGCACGGGGGCTAATGCAATGGCCAGTTAATCTTTTTGATTTTTGCAGATGACATGAATTTAAATAATGAACGTAATGAAGAATAAAAAATGGATAAAACCTGAAATGTTACGAATAAAGCTTAATCCTGAGCAAGCTGTTTTGAGTTGTTGCAATTCAGCCATGCGTGCGTTGGATAATGGGGGACATCAATGCGGATATCCGGCTTTCACGTGTGGGACAAGTTATGGGAATCTCGATTCGGTCTCAAGTTAAATGCTTAATCCTAAGAATGAATAATAAGATTTCAAAAAGAAAAGTGTGGGCGGGGATAGAAGTGACAAGGATAAAAATTAGCCCTGAACAAGCTGTTCTAAGTTGTTGTGAGGTTGTGTATCGAGGAGAGACATTTCCTGCCAATACGACACAGTGCGGGGCTGGATGTTGGGTTTATGCGCGTAATAGTATGAGCAGTTAGTTTTATTATAGTAAATAGTGTCGGTTGGAACAAGTAGTACTCTAGAATGTTAAAAAATTTTGCTGAGAAATCTCGTTACAGAGAAGGATGCTTTATATATTACATTCTCACGCAATGAGATAGTTCTTATTAATATATTCAATTATTGGACTTATTTGATCTTGTGGGAAATCATATCAGTCTGTAAAATAGGGTAGAGGTTTTATGGAATCTATTCTTGTAGTAGGTATTATTCTTTTTGTCGGTTTTATATTCGGTGAACTTGCTGAATTTATTAAGTTACCTAAAGTCACCGGATATATTATAGCTGGCATAATGCTTAACCCGGGCATATGTCGCATTATTCCTTCCGGTTTTACTGAACATACCGATCTTATAACAAACATAGCATTAGCTTTCATAGTTTTTTCTGTCGGTGGTACATTATTATATTCTAAAATAAAAAAACTAAGCAGAATAATCTTATCTATTACTTTCTTTGAGGCTGAATTTGCATGTATTATTGAACGTTGTTATAGGTGTTACAGTTATACAAGAACTCATAGGTCCGTTATTTGCCAAAATAGTTATAGCAAAAGCCGGTGAGATAAAACCGGTAAATTAAGTCTTAGAAGAGTCAAGGAGATAATGACTATGCCTAAAGATCCAATTTGCGGGATGGATGTCTCGGAGAGATCAGCTCTAAAGATCAAATATAATGGACAGTATTATTATTTTTGTAGTAAACATTGTCTTGAAAAATTTTCTAAAGAAAAGAATATATCCTGTGATATAGCTTCCGGGTGTAACACTTCTTCGGGATCTGTTTTTTATAAAAATAAAACTTTTATAGTGACAGCCATTCTTTTTGTTTTTATATCGGCTTCTTATGGGTTTTCATGGCTTGCGCCTTTTCGTAATGCGTTTTTTGATTATTTCAAAGTTATATGGTGGGCAGTTCTCTTGGGGTTTTTGATAGGTGGTTTGATAGATTACTATATTCCGCGTGAATATATATCATTAATATTAGCGAGAGGCGGAAAGTTAGCTATAGTCAATGCAGTTCTTTTAGGTTTTTTTATGAGTGCCTGTTCTCATGGTATATTGGCGTTATCAATACAACTACATAAAAAAGGTGCGTCTAATCCGTCGGTTGTAGCGTTTTTGTTGGCAAGCCCGTGGGCGAATATGGCACTTACTATAATGCTTATAGGCTTTTTTGGGTTTAAAGCGTTGTTTATAATCTTTGCAGCTATTTTTATCGCGCTTATTACCGGTTTTATATTCCAGTTTCTTGAGAAAAAAGGATTAATTGAAACTAATAGTAATACAGTTGCTGTTGATGCGGGATTTTCTATTCGTAAAGATATTGCTATTAGGTTAAAAAGCTATAAGTTTTCAGCTAATAGGGCAAAAAATGATATCAAAGGTATTTTTAATGGGATGGTGTCCCTAAGTAATATGGTGCTTTGGTGGATACTTATAGGTATGGGTATCGCGTCTTTCGCGGGAGCGTATATACCTACAGATTTTTTCCAAAATTATATGGGTCCTACAGTTTTAGGACTTTTTGTGACACTAGCGTTAGCAACTGTTATGGAAGTCTGTTCGGAAGGTTCTGCCCCTATGGCATTTGAGATTTTCAGACAAACTAAAGCTTTAGGTAATAGCTTTGTTTTTTTAATGGCGGGGGTAGCGACAGATTATACGGAAATAGGTCTTTTATGGCATAATGTAGGGAAAAGAACCGCTATCTGGCTTCCTATAATAACTGTGCCGCAGGTTATATTGTTTGGGTTTTTAGCTAACTTTATATTTTAAATTTATGTCCAGACTTAAATTAGACTTACACGAGGTATATAACAAAGGTGATTTGATCGATAAAGCCTTAAATGATATTATTACAAGAGCTGTTGATAAGAAAATAGATGAAATTGAGATAATACCGGGAAAGGGCAGCGGACAGCTTAAAAAGAAAGTTATAAGGTTTTTGGAACAAAAACATATAAAAAAGTTATATCACAGGATCGATAAGGATAGTAAAAATTTCGGCAGACTGTTTGTTTATTTTAGATATAAATAATTATTATTTATGGATGATTTTAAGAATATTTTAATTGTGGAGATGGAAAAATATTTCAATGATGATTCAAAAAGAATATTACATGCCAAAAAAGTCTTGGAGTATGCCGAAAAGATTATGACGAAAGAAGGCGGCGAAAAGAGAGTCATAATGCCTGCGGCTATATTGCATGATATAGGCATAAAAGAATGTGAACGTAAATATAATTCTACGAACGGGAAATTACAGGAGAAGGAAGGTCCGCCTATAGCGAAAAGGCTATTAGATAAGATTAATTATGACTGTGTATATGTTGATGAGATATTGGAGATAATAGCCAATCACCATTCTTTCGGTAAAGTCAATACTCTGAATTTCCAGATAATTTATGAAGCTGATTGGCTTGTGAATCTTGCCGAAGATTTTAAGAAAACAACTCGAGCTCAAAAAGAGAGAATAATAAACAAGAATTTTAAGACTGAAATTGGGATAAGGATAGCACGTAAATTATTTTAAAAATAAAAAAATAAATATGATATAATATTTTGAAAATGAAAAACATATATAAAAAAAAAGTATGGGCTAGCCCTAAAGTTACAAGCGTGAAACTTAATCCCGAACAGGCTGTGTTAAGCTGTTGCGCAGGAGTAGGCAGAGCAGAGTTCGTTGTGTCTCTTACGGGTTCTATTTTCCAATGTGTCGTTAATATGGGGGTATGTGCTGATTCTGATGTATCAATGGCGTCATGATTGTTTTTTAGTTATTAAAAATTTATATAAACTATATTGGTTAGATGAGTAAAAAAGACAGAAAGATAATTCTTATAGCATAATGTCTTATTAATCCTTACTGCAGAGTGTATATTCTGGGCCAAAATTTTCCCTTATCCCGCGAGTTGACAGACTATCTTATGGAAAGAAAAATAGGCATTATACAGTATCCGTGCCCTGAGACTACAGCTATGGGGTTGAAGAGGAATCCTCAAGGGCGTCAATAATATGACAGTATTTTTTTTAGGGATCATTGCAAAGAACTTTTAAAGATACCGTTACTTATGGTGAAAGAATTTTTTTAAAATAATTATCATTTAGTTTGCTTCATAGGTCTTGAGAATAGCCCTACATGCGGGATACATTGGGGTAAACATAAAGTTAATAAATATCAAACAGAATCGCCTACTCCTGTGAAAAACCCTGAACCGTCGGATCCTGTATTAAAGGGGATAATGGCAGAGATATCAGCTCAAGAGCTTGTTGAGGATGATATCACGGTATCTTTTTTAGAGTTTCCCGTACAATCCGATCCGTCTTCAGACAAACGTAAAAAGTTTTGGTCAGATCTTGAGAAAGCCTGCGTTTTGGATAGATAGCCTAAAAAATTATATTATATTGTATAGTCTGGTATAATAAGTGAAATATAATATAGGGTTTATGATATGTTATTAGAATTACACTCACATACTTCAAGATATTCAAAATGCAGTGTTTGCACACCGGAAGATTTGGTTCGCAGGATAATGGAGAAAGGGCTGCAGGGGCTTGTCATAACGGAACATCATTATTTGTGGACTGATGATGAAATAAGACAGTTGAAAAGAGATGCAGGTGTAGGTGAGCATTTTTTGATAATGGCCGGTCAGGAAGTAGACACGGATATCGGGCATGTTGTGGTATACGGCGCGAAAGAAACCATACCTGAACGCATAAAACTTACAGAATTAAGAGAGAAATTCCCGGACGCGGCATTATTGTGGGCACATCCTTTTAGGAAGGGCAGGCTTCCCGAGATAAGGCAATTACTTGATGAAAATATCAATGCCGTTGAGATAATAAGCTCAAACCATACGGTGCAGGAAAGTTGCTTAGGTCTTACCTTATGGCATAAACATAAGTTCAATGCTGTGTCGGGGAGTGATTCTCATCATGTCGATACTGCCGGGCTTTTCCCTACACAGATAATGCATCCTGTTGAAAATATCGATCAGCTTGCTTGTGAGATAAAAACGGGTCATTGTCTTCCGTTCATCAAAGAGATACCGAAGGCCGGTTCTAATATTGTTGTCACGGAAGTAATATTCGGTACAAAGGGAGAGGATGAATCACGCAGTCGTATCATAATAAAATCAATGAAAGATGAAGAAAAGTTTAATAAGGAAAAGGATGTCTGCAAAATAGTTGGGGATTTACGTGAAAAAGGTTTTAAAAACCCTATATTTCGTATACCAAAAATCATAGCGGTAGATGATTCAAACAGAGAGATCATAGAAGAAAGCCAGCGTGGCAAGATATTAGCCGAACTTTTGCCCAGGGTAAGTTTGAAAGTCGGACGCCTTTATGTTAGGATGGCAGCGCAATGGCTTGCGCGGTTACATAAAATAAAAACCGAAGGCCGGTATGACGATAATCAGTTGTTAAAAGAATTTAAAAGGCTTGATGGTTATGCTCAGCGTATTAAAGTCATGCCGGATGAGTTTGTTAAGATCTTTTCGGGCTTTATTGATACCGTAAAGCAAAAAGAAGAGGAGTTGTTTTCCAGGGTTGGGAAAGAGCTTGTTTATAACCATGGCGATTATCATCCTAAAAATATAATTATCGGGCAGGACAAAGTGCATGATATATCGACATTGTTTGTTTCGGTAATAGACTTTGACAATCTAATATTTACTCTTCCCGCGTTTGATGTGGGATATTTTTTATCGCAGTTTGAAAGTCAGCTTGGCGATATAAGCAAAAAATATGATAAAGATTTTTTAAAAGCATATATTAAAGAATCCGGTCGTGACGATAAAGATTTTATTGCTCAAGTTGGACTATTCAAACTCAGAGCAAATTTGAGTATAGGCGCATATCTTATAAAAGTCGGGGCGGGCGATAGCCCTGCTATGCATAAGGTTATACAATCGTCATTAGAATCTAAGACTAAGTATTTGCATAATATATAACAGATATACCTAGGCTTGAAAATCAGCTTCAAGTTTTAAGTCTTAAGCCATAGGAAGTTTTTTTATATATCTTTCTTATTCTTATTTTTTTACAGGTTTTTTCTTCTTGCGATTTATAGTAGTTTTTTGATCGGGCTGTTTCACTGATGGCTTACGACATAAGGCTTATAGCTAGTATTAGTATCCCTTCCGCCTTGCGTCTTTTTGTAGATCGGTTTGTATCTTATATGGTTTGCCCAGACTGAATGAATTTTGGGACTGTGCGTCTTCTTCGCTTTTATATACTTGATCTTTATAGGGAATACCAAATTCAATATTTTTTATCTCGCTGCTTGTCAGTTCTTTTGAGTTATCCATCCCGACAACTAACGATTCTCTTGTAGGAGAATCTATTTTAGTTTCAAAGGGGTTCTCCAATGCGCCGGGGTTTGTTTCAACATGCGAAGCTGTGTCAGGTGTTTCGTTGCTGACTACCTGTGAAACCGGGTTAGATTCTTTGAGCGTTGTTTCAGGCGAAGACCCTTCATAAATAATTTTTTGAGAATAGACGATATATGGTATTGCCAAAATCATTAATATTATCAATGTTCTCATACAGATATTTTAACTTATTGAGGGCTTTGATGTCAAATATGTCTTTTTGTTTCTACTTTTCATCTATTCATAGTTTGGTATAATGCCTGCTTTACGAAAATTATTATATTAGGCTGTAATAGAGGAGAAAACATTATGGAAGTACAAAAAGCACAGGACCTATTTTTATCAAAAACCGGATATAACTGCGCGCAATCGGTATTAAAAGCATTTGAAAAGCATAAACCGCTTGCTTATGAACAATATAAAGCTTATGGACATGGCGGCTCTAACGGTAAATGCGGAGCTTTGGCTGCGGCGCAAGTTTTATGCAATGACGCTATCTCAAAAGAGATTGAAGCTAAGTTTATAGATAAGGCGGGTTCGTCCCTTTGCCGTGAGATTCGCAGACTCAATAAACTTAATTGCGCTATGTGTGTTAAAGAAGGCGCGGCGCTTGTTAAAGAATATCTCTGTAAGTAAGTTGCAATTTTGCCAAACAACCTTTTCAAATAGTTCTAATTTGTTATAATGCGATTTATTATATAGGTTAACATTTAATAGATATAAAAAGATATTTTTTCTATAAAGTAAGACAAAAGGGACAGACACCTTTTATGGGTTTATTGTGTTTTGTGTGTTAAGGAGTATGTTTGCAAATAGGTTTATAAAGACAGGAAATATCTATGGCAAAAGACTGCAAAAAATTAAAAACAGAGGTTAAGTCCGGTGTGTTTACTTTATGGCAGGAAGTCGATATCACTGTAATTGCTTTTACGGATATGGGAGTTAAAGTCGCAGTTAACGATGAATATCTTGGACTTGCTTATAAAAATGAGATATTCACGGATCTTGCTAAAGATCAATCTTTAAAAGGGTATATTAAATGTATAAGAGCCGACGGAAAAATTGATATCTCCTTTCAGCCGCTGGAGGGTAAGCATGTGGCAAACGTGACAGAAGATATACTTGCCCTATTGGCTTCATCCGGCGGAAAATTGCCTTTTAACGATAAAACTTCACCTGAACGTATAAAACAAAAGTTCGGTATTAGCAAGAAAGTTTTCAAAAAAGCTATAGGTGTTCTTTATAAACAGCGTAAAATAAAAATAACAGATTCGGGAATTGAGAGAGTGTGACATTTTAAAATAGGTGCTATCTCTAAGTCAAGATGTTATTTTTTTATCTATTACGTGATGCTGTTAGAAGATATTTAAATTTGTGTCAGCATGTTACTATAGTTCTGACAGACTTTCTATATATTTTTGAAAACAAAACCCAGTGACCGTCCGGGACTGTCAACTGTATTTGGTTAGAGAAGTCTACTGAGTATAATTGAGGGTTACTAGCCTTCCAAAATAATTGTAATTGTAATTTGTTATAATATAATGTGGTACGGTATCAAAATTTGTTAGAGCGCGTGCTCGTTTAATACTTTTAATTCTTTCTTTTTAGAACCGGAGAAAACCGAAAAATGCTTGAAAACAAAAAAGAAAATCACTCCAAAAGTTCCAGAATCTATATCAGAACTTTTGGCTGACCGATGGCCTCGGTATAGTAGGACTATGGAGAGTCTGGCGGAGGCGATGGTAGGGGCGAATTAATTAACATACATCAGAAGCTCCGTAGGGGCGAAAGATATAACGCGTAGACAGGTCAATTCCCTATTGCTGTGCCGGCGTGGCATAGAAATAGGGTTTTTTTGTTTACCCCGCTAGAGAACTATTTGCTATAACGGGGTTTATGGGTTATTAGAAGCGGTGTCGATTGAGGGTTGGACGAGGTACGGGGAGTCAGTGATTGTAGGCAGAATGGTAGTATTTTAAACCCTACGACTTTAGAAGAAAGGTCTTGCCAACTATTAAACCCTATATGGCCTAATCACCTCAGGCCCAATCGCCCATAAATCATTCTGCACTAAATAATTCTTGACAATATGTGTTTTGTTGGTGTATTATGTGAATATGAATTCACATTCACATAAAAACTAAGGTGAGTTAATGAAAAATTGTAAAGAAAAAACAGTTGTCCGGCAGGCTCAGATAATCGATGCTGCGCTCGATGCTATTGCCAAGGATGGATTTAAAGGCTTAACGATTGCTTCTATAGCCAAGAAAGTCGGCATTACCAACAGCAATGTCTATCGTCATTTTTCTGGAAGAGAAGCGATTATTGACGCAATCGTGAGCGAAGTTGAGATTAGTTTGAAGAAGATAACAAGCGAGGCATGCAATAAAAATGATCTACCAAGCCGATGCCTTCAGAATATTTTCCTGAAACACATTGAATTTTTAGAGATGCACAAGGGCATACCTCGGGTTATTTTTTCTGATGAAATGTATTCAGGAAACGAAGAGATAATAATGAGGTTAAGAGGAATTGTTAAGCAGTATATAGGTGAAATAAAGAAAGTGTTAAAGAAAGGGATCATGGAGAAAGAATTCGACTCAGGGTTGGACATCGATGCTGCCGCTATGACGTTTATGGGTTTTATCCAATCAACAGCGTTGCAATGGATTTTGTTTCGCTACTCGTTTTCTCCTAAAAAAAGGGGTGAAAAGATATGGAAAATATATTTAAGAGGAATACGTGCACGATAATACTCACAGTCTATTTCGTGATTGTTGGCTTTGTTTCATTTTCATATGCTGATATTGCAGAAAAAAGGCAAAGCTCTCTGTCCTTAGAGGATGCGGTCTCTTTGGCCTTTAAGAACAATAAGGATAT